>CAZPBV010000272.1:0-4815 GCA_964584675.1 uncultured Bdellovibrionales bacterium | reverse complement strand
GTCTTTTGGAATAAGCTCGATGCGCGAAAGTACTGAACCGGCTCTTATAGAGGCATTCTTGCAGGATAGCTTGTCGCAACTTGTGTCGGAGCGTTACGGCACGCGCTGTGCTCCGGCTGTGCCGATCCAGATTGAGCAGTTGCGGGGCCGATTAACTCAATTTGCGCGTTGGCAAGCGCAATGGGCTTCGCAAGGATGGGCCATTCGGGCTACAGAGCTGGTGATTGATTCTCAGGTGGTGCGTATCCAGTCGGAGGATGGAAAGGAAGTCGGGCTCACCGGGCGAATTGATCGCATTGATGAGCGTGTCGGCTCGAACGAATGGGTGGTTTTTGACTACAAGACCGGAGAGAGTGCGAAAAAACCTGACAAGACGCATCGTCAGAAAGGGGAATGGATTGATTTGCAACTTCCTCTGTACCATTTTGCATGTCAACGCATGGGTATTGCGCAGAGTCCATCGCTTGGACTGGTATCATTGGGCAGTGATCCTGCGCAGGCGCATGAGTATATTGCCGAGTGGAGCAGGGAGGAGCTGGATGATGCGCTGGCCTGTGCTCGCTTAGTGGTAGGAAAAATTTTGCGGAAGGAATTTTGGCCGCCCAAACAGCTAACGTTCGATGACCCCGCTATGGGCAGACTGGTGGAGGCCTATGTTTGAGCCCTTGCTTATCACTGCCAGTGCCGGGTCGGGAAAGACCTATCAGCTCACTAATCGCTATATTGCGCTCTTACTGGCGGGAGAGAATCCGAGCCGTATTTTGGCGACAACTTTCACACGAAAGGCGGCCGGTGAGATTCGCGAGCGTATTTTTACTCGACTGGCTGACGCCATCCTGGATTCTGGAAATTTAGGACTCCTTGCGGAAGGTTTGGTGGGTAATAAGGTGCCGGTATCGAGGGTGGCAGTGGCGCGGAGCTTTGAGAGCCTTCTTCGGGAGAATCATCGGCTCTCTATCGGCACGTTGGATAGTTTATTCTTTAAACTTGCGCAGAGCTTTTCCTATGAACTCGGTCAAAATCCCGGGTGGACCTTGGGCGAGACGGTTCAATTAAAAAAGGCCGAGCGCGAAGCGCTACAGGTAATGTGTGCCAAGGCAGAGCCTCGTAAGCTGCATACGTTGGTGCAGCTTATGCACCGAGGCGAACTCAAGCGTTCAGTGCATGAGGAGCTGGAGGCCAGAGTGCAGTCGCTTTACGACGTCTACCGTGAGACTGATCCGGGGGCATGGGATTGGATGTCGGTTCCGCCCTTGGTTACGGTCGATGAGTTGAAGCGGGCCGTGGAGGCGTTGCGTTGTATCGAGCTACCGACAACAAAAAAGGGAGAGCCCGACAAAAACTGGGTGGCAATGCTTCAAAGAATCTTGACTCATGTCGAGGGGGGTCGTTGGAAGGAGCTATTAGAAGAAACCCTGGTAGCGGCGATACTCGAGGGTGATGGGACCTATCGGGGACGTCCTGCGCCGGAGAATCTTAGAAACGCGATTGGACCTTTCATTCGTCAAGCGCGTGCTGTGGTGTTGCGAATGGTAAGTGAGCAAACAAAGGCGACATGGGAATTGCTGAACGGATTTGCTGTTGAGTATGAGCGTCGCAAGGAGCACGTCGGGATAAAAAGTTTTCGCGATGTCTCCGTGCTCCTTGCGCGCGGATCTCTGAGGGATCGTTTGCAGGACCTTTACTTCCGGTTGGACTGTACTCTGAAGCATGCGCTCTTTGATGAATTTCAGGACACATCGCGCGCTGACTGGCAGGTAATCGAGCCCTTTGTCTCGGAGATTCTTTCCAAGGAATCGGGGGACCACAGCTACTTTTGTGTGGGGGATCCAAAGCAGGCCATTTATCAATGGCGTGGCGGCGTAGCCGAAATATTTGATAGCATTCGGCAAAAATGGCCGCATGTTCAGGAGCAAAGTTTAGCGCAGAGTCGGCGCAGCTCGCCCGAAATTATCAACTTTGTAAATATGATTTTTATGGATTTGCAAAGCAATCCGGCGCTTCGGGATGAAAAGGCGGTCCGGGAGTGGGTTGAACGATACGTCGAACACCAAACCGTCATTACTGAATTGGGGTATGTATTGGTGCAAGAGGTTGATCCGGCATCTGGCGAGAATGTGGCGGTCGACCATACGGCTCTTTGTGACGAAGTGGAGAGGCTTCTGGGCGAGAGTCCAGGTTTAGAGATCGGCGTATTAGTTCGCACCAATAACGACCTCGTCGAAGTGATTGAAGCTTTTCGTCATCGTCCGGCGCTTGCTTCCAGGGTGAGCGCTGAAGGTGGGAATCCGCTTACAGATTCTGCGGCAGTCGGTGTTATTTTGGCGTTGCTGAAGCTCCTAGATTACCCCAATTGTTCGGTCTCTCGATTTCATGTCAGTCAGTCGAAATTGGGGGCGGCGCTTGGTCTCACCGACTTGAGACCATGTCAGCAGGGGCGGATGGTCTTGGCTAAGTTGAGGGATGTTTTTGAAAAGCAAGGACTGGTTGGGTTAATTGAGCATCTTTGCTCATTTATGTTGCCGCAAAGTGGAGGAAAAGATTCCGAAAGGATGAGACAGCTTCTCGATCTCACGCTGAGGACCCCGCGTGAAATGGTGGCGCGACCGTCTGAATTTATTGACATTGTAGAAGGAACTCGTATTGAAGGGGCAACGCGCGCAGCGGTGCGGGTGATGACAATTCATCAATCGAAGGGTCTGGAATTTGACGTTATTTTTCTTCCGTCCCTTGAGGACAAGCTCATGAAAATGGGGAGGGATCCTTTGCTAGTATATCATGACAACATGGCGGCCGCACCCATGCGGGTAGCGCGATATGTAGGGGAAGGGGTGCGGATGATCTCGCCGGAACTTGGTCAGGCCTATGAGCAAGTTCGAGCGGAGTATATTAAGGAAGCTCTCAGTGTATTGTATGTTTCACTGACGAGGGCGCGTCGAGCGCTCTATCTATATGTGGCGCGGAGCAAGGAGGGAGTTTTCCCGCTTAGCATGGCGGGAGTAGTTCGGGGCGCCTTAACGGGGCGAGCAGCGGATTCACGGAGCGGGGTGCTTTTTGAAAATGGTAGCTCTCGATGGTGGGCCGCGGAAGGGCTTTCCGGGGGCGCCAGTGATTTGGAAACAGAACCTGTTACTGGCAAGCTGGATTTTAGTTCTGTGAATGGAGAGCGTCGGCGAACCTTTGTGTGTGCAAGTCCGTCGGCCTTTCAGGATGCCCAAGAAAGATCGGTGCAAGATGTCTTGCGGTTGGGGCAAGATATCGCGTGTCGCAGGGGGCGGGCGTTACATCGGCTATTTGAGGAAGTTTCGTGGATTGAAGACGGGCTTCCGGACGGAGAAAGTCTCATGCGTCTCCTTGAATCTGAGCTAGTGGAGGAGTCGGATCGGGAGGGGGTCTTGGCAATTTTCAGTAGAGCCATGAGCAATGTTAATATTCGGAAGGTCTTCTCATTAAAGCAGAATAGGGAGGAAGGAGTGGAAATGAAGTTGTTACGGGAGTATCCGTTTGCAGTCCTGAGTGAAGGTATTGTCCTTAGGGGTATCTTTGACAGGCTTGTGACCGGGCGGGAAGCGGGAGTCGTCAAGTGGGCGCGAATCGTAGACTTTAAGACCGGACTCACTCGGCCCTACCGCGCCCAAATGGCGGCCTACCGCCGCGCCCTCTCCCTTATATACCCCGCCGCCTCGCTTCTGGTGCAGGCCATTTTTGTTGAAGGAGGGGAGGTGATAAATTACTAAGTATGGCGCTCATAGAGGTCCCCTACCAAACGTTAAGTTCTCAGGTGGTTAAAAGGATTGTCGAAGATTATGTGCTTGAAGAGGGCACCGATTATGGGGTGTACCAATACGACTTGTCGGAAAAAGTGGCTCAAGTTATGCGCCAACTTGAGAATGGATATGCGAAGATCTTTTACGATTCTAAGAAAGAAACGGCATATGTAGTAAAAGTCTAAGCGCCCCATTTTGGTACACGCCCCATTTTGGTACACCCGACATCTACATACACCCAAGGGAAGTGCATGGGTTACTAGGGGCAGGACCAATTAGCTCGATGGATGTTTCGGGGAGGATAAGCTGGACAATTTGTTTAATTAGAAGATCCTATGATGATTCCCCCGCAATTGAGGCTGTTTGGGGCAAATTCAGGGGCCCAGCGTGATGGTGTTGTTGGTACGGCTATCTTGGATAAGCAATGCTCTGAGATCTTCCCCAATTTAGGAAAGTCGGCAAAGATCGAGAGGCGGTATCCAAGGCACGAATACACCCGGTGGCCAAATAACACTAAGGCCATTTCGTAGTTTTCTATAAGCTTCACAGCAGCTGTCAAATATTTCTCGAAACGTTTTGATTAATTGAGTCCTGAGAATTCGGTTGGCGCAAATAAGAAATATTTTTCGTTCTTTTTTCTTAGGATGATGAGCCTTCATATACGGTTGTTCCCGTAGCTGTCGAATTGACGCGACAGCTCTGCCCTCTTGGATTCGAGTAAGGCGAAATTCGGCCTCCTTTTCGTATACTCGTTTGATTACAATTTGCCGAATCCCCTCGATTTGTTCAGCGTCCGTAATGCCATAGAGGTTCAGCCAAGCAAACGGCTTGAGTACTAGCTGATGTGGTATTCCCTTTTCAGAGTTGGTTAGTTGTGAATGGACTCGAATATCCCGATCATTGCGAAGAACTCTGTTGGTCGGCAAGGATGGTAACTCGGACACACGGAACCACTTTGTCTCGATCCTATATTCCGCATGGACAGACGGACTGGCATTCTTAAAGGCCTGCCAGCTGCTCAAACCTGGATATGTATCAATGCTATCTG
>CAZPBV010000271.1:4472-4827 GCA_964584675.1 uncultured Bdellovibrionales bacterium | reverse complement strand
AAATTTGGTTGCGTACGCACCGAATCAATCGCCTGAAATGCACGCCTTTACTAAGGCAAGCTTTTCGGCCCAACCAGCGGTCATTTCCAATCCGGACGACGCCTATAATGCGGCTGGAAATTGCCAATTGCCGCCGCCGGAAAGGGCGCCGAAAATTCCGTGGAGAGATGAATTTATTAGACCTGCGTTAGCGGTCCTGCCGCGCTTAGCAACGGCAGTTTGGGCTTCCGCAGCTATTGTCGCGATGGTTCACTTCGTGGGGTCATGGCTCCTGTCGTCTCTCGGTACCGCCAATTCCTCCGCTATTTCTCACACGGGACAGAATCTGAAAGCCTTCGGTATCTTGCTGACATCG
>CAZPBV010000271.1:1340-4462 GCA_964584675.1 uncultured Bdellovibrionales bacterium | reverse complement strand
AGTACTGGCATCGGTCACCGGACCGCTCTCTCGTGGCCTTGGAGCCTGGGTTCGACTCTCCCTGATTGCCTGCGTGATAGCCCTCAGTCTGGCGATTTGGCATTCGGCAGTGCTGGTTTCATGGAGCTACTCTGTCAGCACCCCGAGAGAAGTAGGCGCAGTATTAGAAAGTGCTCTCCGTGCAAGCGCACTCGACATGAGCCGATTAGGTTTCTTTGATATGTATGGATTCCACCACCGCGTGGTGCCGCACGGCACGGTATCGCGCTTCTCTTCTCTTGAAGCGCGCGGAAGCCTTTCAGCTCACCAAGTAGGCGCCCTCGTTTGTCTTCTCTTCGCCGTCTTAATGATTGTTCAAGGACTTCTCGGGCGTCTTTATCGTCCTTCGAAAGTAGTAAGTGCGATTGGCGTTCTGGTGGTAATGGCAATGATAGTGGCTCTTCAGTGGGCAATGACCCCTGAATCCTCGATGCTGAATGCCGATGATATCACTGAGACCTTTAAAAACTACGGCACCGTTCTTGGTCGCGGGATTCCTTGCGGACCGCTCAGAATCTCCCTACCGACGATTACCGGGTGGGGGATGGCATGGTCCTACTTCTTGGTATTCATGATAGCTCACCAGACCCTCCTAAAGATTGCTGAGCTGCGGCAACGTCAATTAGCGCACTCGTATCCGACTCAGAACTAAAAAGTAATTCAATCGCTTTTACTCTCTTCAGATACCAGTGCAGGTCATACTCCCACGTAAAACCAATTCCGCCGTGAAGTTGAATTGCACCTTCCACTACCGTCGGACCAACCTCGCAGGCATGCGCCAACGCAGCTCGCGCCGCAAGTTCGGCCTGGTTAGGAGAACCCTGAACAGCCCATGAGGCAAACTGGCAAAGCGATCTCATGGACTCCACATGAAGCATCATATCCGCCAGACGGTGCTGTACCGCTTGAAAACTTCCTATTGGCACCCCAAACTGTTTCCTTGTCTTTACATACTCGGCGGTCATGTCTAAAGACCGTGCGCAAGCCCCGGCTATTTCGCTCGCCTTCAAGGCGCGAAACATTAGGGAGGCTGTTGTGACCGCAGCAAGCGGAAGTTCAGTCGCAGGACAATCTTGCAGAGACCATCGCGACAACTTTCGTGTGGCATCGACACTTTCCAACTCTTTCCACTGTCCCTGCGTCATCCCCTCTCTCGCCTGAATCAAACACGCGCGAGAAGCGCGGGCGCAAAGGCAAACCAAGTAACTTGTTGCCCCGTTACAAAGAACAAACTCTAATTCACCAGACACTTGCCGCTGAGCATCCAATTCAAGCGTGTTGTGAGCCGGCCAAAGAGCAGGAGTGAAACGACACGCAGCCAATTCAGAAAGCGGGAGCAGCTCTTCCTGCAATAGATGGCGAAAAAGAAAAGGTCCCGCCAACAAGGATTCCCAGAGCCCTTCCGGCTCAAGGGCATACCCGCATTCATAGGCCACATAGAAAAGGTCCAACCCTGGAGAGGAAGAGCCGCTATCGGGGCTAATGAAAAAATCCATCAAACCAAGTTCAATATATTTTTTCCACAACGAGTCGTTGCGAGAAGCCGCGGGGCCCGACAAATCCGGCGGAGCAAACGAACGATACCGCGACGCCGACAGATGTTCTGAAAGAAACGAGCGAAAACTATCTTGAAATTCTCTTTGTTCTGAAGAGAGCTTAAACGACATATAAATTTTGAAAAGTTACATCATGCCCAAAAGACCTTTAACCTCATCAGAGGGCTCCCACGGTGGATCAAACACAATCTTGACATTGACCTCTTGAACCCCGTCGAGAGAGCCAACTTTAGTCTTTACTTGATCGACCAACATAGGCCCTGCCGGGCACATGGCCGAAGTAAAAGTCATTTCAATATCAACACTTGATTCGAGGATATCAATATTATAAATCAGACCAAGAAACCAAATATCCAAGAATATCTCGGGATCCTCAATAGTCTTGAGCGTATCTATTATTTGTTCGCGAGTGGGCATAGCCATTCTTTATCGCACGGTAATGCGCGCCTTGGGACTCACGTTCGTACGCGAGATTGTTCGCTTACCCCTAAGAATCGTGACACGATAACTTACGTTGTAATTTCCGGGAGAAACACGGCGAAAAGTAACCTCATTACGCCTGGAATTCCTACGCAAAATGTCGCCTGCATTGCTCCCCGTTCCCCTTAGGATCACCTGGTAGCGAAAGCTAAGCCGCTTCGCAGCGCGTGGCCCCATGGTTGGACGCAGGGCCGCTCGTAGGCTACTGGAATTAGCTGCTGCTACTCCGCTATAGGAATCCATAACAACGGTAACCTGTCTTCCTGACACGGTAACCTCCGGAGGAGAGGTAATCTGCGTGTCGGGAGTTAATACCGGCTCCAATTCAGCCAAATAGATATCCTTACTAGCAACTCCACCCGCTACCAAAGAAGAGTCTGAAGAAGAAAAAACAACGAACTGACCGTCGGCGCTCATCATACAGTCGCTCACCACGCCTGTACTTTGGGCCCCTGCCTCCGTAAGGCTGACCCGCTGAGTAACGCCCAAATCCCTATCGTAAACAAAAACATCACTCACGTTGTTGGTATCATTTGACACCAAATTGCTGGCACTTGAAATAAAGGCAACATATCTGCCATCTGCGCTGACAGAAGGAAAGGAACTCGCATTATTCGGTGATTCGCCAGAGGTGCCCACGCTAACGCGCTCGATGACTCCCGTAAGTCTGGAATAAAGGAAAACATCTTGTTGAAGATTATCGTCCTCACTAACCAAATTGGATGCGCTCGATGAAAACACAACAAAGTCTCCATCGGCACTCATGAAAGGTTGGGTGCTACTCCCATTACTCTCTTGAGAAGAAGCTCCGACACTAATTCTCGAAAGTGCCCCGGTTGACACCCTGTACAGAAAGATATCTGTTGCGCCATTGATGTCGTTTAACACCAAGTCTGTTGCGTCGGAAGCGAATACTGCATATGAAGCATCATCGCTCATAGAAGAATCATAACTGGCGCCATTCCCGGAAGCGCTACTTCCCGCACTAAGGAGCGTTGCCGATGTGTCTTGTTCTCGCTTCCTAAAAATATCGCTTTTAGCATTTAA
>CAZPBV010000271.1:0-1330 GCA_964584675.1 uncultured Bdellovibrionales bacterium | reverse complement strand
TTGTAGCGTACGAAGTGAAACTTACAATACTTCCGTCATCACTTATCGCGCAGCCGTCGCTGGAGCCGTCTCCCCCTATTCCTGAGGAAAGGATACTGCGAACCTCTACCGAATTAACCTCTGCGGTGCGATCGAAAACAAAAAAATCAGAGCTACTATTCTGATCGAGAGAATCCAGATTGGTAGCACTCGAGGGAAAACCAACGTAGGTACCATCGCTACTGACACAAACTGGCCGAGTAGCATAAACTGCAATACCGCTGGCCGCGTTACCCTGAACTCCCCCGGGGCCGACGCTCACTTGAGTCGTTGACTGGGTGGATCTATCACGGACAAAGACGTTAGGAACACCCTGGGTATCGCTGGCCACCAAATTTGAGGCGCGGGAAACGAAGGCCACGACGGTCCCATCTGAGTTAACGGCGGCGCTTGAACTATCGCCATTCCCTGGGGAACCGGATGAGCTGACGCTGATGCGCTCGACAGAGCGAACCTGACCCATAGCCGGTCCGCCAATGGCAACAATAGAAGAAGCAAAAAAAACAAGTATTTTTAAACCCTTACCAGTCATCCCCCATCCCCTTCTCAAACTAGACTAACAATAGCCCCTATGAGAACCTAAATACAATCATGAAAAACGTGCCGTCCCTAATCTGTCTTCTTCTGGTGCTCTTTTTGGTGCACCCCATTTTCTCTCTGGGCGCCGAAGGGCAAAGTCTGGGGCGAGGCTCGCGTCATGGTCGATTAAGAAATAGCCCAAACATCTTTGGGGTAACGCGGCGCTCAAACTTCCACTCTTCTTCATCACAGGGAACTCTTTCTCGCAGTCTATTCAATGGACAGTTGGAAGGCCTTTACGGTGTGCGGCCCTCCTGGAATGCGGGTATCTATAGTCGAGAAGGTATCGGTCACAACTATTTTGGTAATCAAACTGTGCCCAGCCCGTCAGGAACGACGCTCTCTCAACTCACAGCCGGAACGCTAAAAGATAGCGAATCTGAGCTGCGTGAGTTTGTTGAAGAAGCTTCGGATAGCATGCCAGGCGGATTCGCTGGTCCAGGACTCAACAGATTCTAGGGTACGTTGTTGGTACACCCCATTTTAGGACGAAACTTTTTCAAGAACTCTTCGAATAAAGAGGTGTGGGACGTGCCAGACGAGTCATAGTTCAGGATAAGCTTTACGAAATTGTCACGCGGACGAGGGACAGCCTACCCCTTCCTCCAACGAGGATAACCAACTTGCTGGTAACGGGGATTTTGGCTCGATCTCAGAGAGACGAAAAGGTCTGTCTCTGCAACTACATTCATGTGAATAACCATTTTCATAT
>CAZPBV010000270.1:0-4835 GCA_964584675.1 uncultured Bdellovibrionales bacterium | reverse complement strand
GAGAGCGGCTGATCCTGTCGGGTGGCGAGGCGACCGTGCTCCCCGAATTCCTCGCCATGGTCCGCAAGGATCATAACTACCGTATTCGATTCCCATGAAAAGTGCTGAAACAGCTCTTGTATATGTCGGTCGACGAATGAAATTTCACTGTCATAGGCATTCTTTAAGCTCTGAGTTGAGTCACGACTATTCTGGTACCATGGGGCACGGCGCTTATACGGGTAATGGGGATCCATGTAGTGAATATAAAGGAAATATGGCGCCGACTCCTTAATAGCCTTCTCCCAGTTCAGGATCTGGGCATTGACAGTATCAGCCCCTTTATCACGGTGGGTCTCAAAATAGTCAAAACCCTGATCGTATCCAAGGGCTTTCGAAATATTGAGATTGTCGGCGACTGAAAAGGTAGTGTATCCGGCGTCCTTAAAGTACTCAGTCAGTGTATGAAGATCGTCCGGAATTCTATTGAGGTGGATATCCTCGTGCTCGGCATGAAGCCTCGAGGTTGCAAAGAATCCCGTAATAACTCCATGTTGTGAAGGGTATAGTGAAGTAAAAAGCGATGACGTAGAAGGCGCTGTGCTTGAGCAAGGGGCATAGGCGTTTTGAAAAACAATGCTCCGATTGGCAACCTCGGCTAGAAAGGGGGCGGTATTTTTCTCGTAGCCATAGGTAGGAAGATGGTCGGCCCTTAGAGTATCAATAAGAATGAGAACGAAGTTCATTCCCTTTGCATTGGGTGAGACGAAAGATGCGCCGTTTAATTGTTCTATCCGCCCGAGCCCCCACAGAGATCCAAGTGCAAGAATGCTTAATAAAATTAAATATTTAAAGAAAGCTTTCATGTGACAACAATGCTTACCCTATGGGCGTTTTTGTGAAAAGACAAGGGATTGCGAGAAAAATGCACCAGACGAAGTCCGGGCTAATCTTTATAGGTGTTGAGAGGGATTTTTATTGAGACAGGTTCGTCTGTGAAGAAAGGGCTAACATCTCTGTTAGCAGTGGTTGAATAAATTTGGGATGCAGGGCTTTTTTAATGGAGAAAAGCCGCTGCTGAAAACCGGAACCATAGAAGGAGCACCGAGTTCTATCGGCGCGGCGACTTGGGATTAACCAGCTCTAAATCATAGAGCGGTTGTCCTCGATCGCCTCGGCGGACAGATGTCACGGGATGGTATCGTAATAGCTTGAAAGTCTTCAATCATTTTGAAAGCCTTGCTTTGGCGCGAGGTAATAATACAGGATAGAGGTGGAATTGGGCCAAGGCTCGATCCCAGTGAATAATATGTTATACTGGCGAACATTTTTGTATGACAACTGATTGGAAACTCATTCGTGATGTGATGAACTCAGCCATTGATGCTTGCGAGCGTCTTGAGGCAACAGGAGTTACCGAGCTTGATCGAGGAAAATCAACGCGCGTCGGTGATGTTGATGTAACAATTTGGGAGTTTTTTCAAAGTGGCTGGATCATGCCGGAGAATTACTCCTATATGGCTGTTCGCGCGAGGCACGACCTAAAAGAGGACAAGCCCTATACCCCGGAACTTGCCAGAGTGCTCCAGGGAACAGCGAAGTTTTGTTCGGAGCTCATTGGAGCACAGCGCCTGGATGATTTGGCTGACCCAGTAAATCCGTTTGAACCTAATAAAAGACGAAGTATACGTGAATTGGCTTCTCACCTGGTGACTTGGTACAAGGATGAATTTGTACAGGGAGTTATGAAAGCACTTGGTACTTCGCGCAAGTAAAACAAACGGATCGAATAGATTTCGCGCCCAGTAACTGATTTGATTGACTTGGCTTTGGAGCGGCGCGAAACTGTTCATCCTCGCCGTTATCCTGCCAGCGAAATTATGGATGATAAAACATTTTGGTTAGATCAGCGTCGCAAGATTTTCGAAGCTTCTCTCGAAATGCGATTTAACCGCGCACAAAAAGTGCAGGTGCTTAATGTAATCCCAGGTAAGTTCTTTTCAAGGGCGTCCACTGAATGTCGAGAGATGTTTATTGACGGTCATTTTGTAGGGTGTATTTCTCTTTGCCAGGCTGTCGCCGAAGGCCTCTCAAAATTTCTTGCAAAAGTTAAAATTGTGAAGAAATCGAAAGACTACAGAACTATGTACACACGGTTGCATTCTGACAAAATTATTTCAAAAGAAACTTTAGACGCTTTTTTAAAAATCCGCGGAACCGATCGGGATGATTTCCACCACATGAATGAAAATATCATGGAGGACTACCAGCAACTTGAACAGCGAGCTGAAGAGTGTCTTTCCAACTTGTTCATTATTGAAGCAGAGATTTTTGATCATCGATTTGAGGCAGGAAAATTGATTCCTAAGCATCCAGAATATTGGTCCATAAATAACAGTACCGGCACAGCAAACGTATTCTTAAGACAGCACTTTTGAACGGGCAGGATAACAATCGATCGAGCCGATTTTGGCCCGCGTTGATTAGTGGTAATTCTAGCTGTAGAGTGGGCCAAAACGGCTCATCGTAGCTGTTATCCTTTTAATCAAATGATGCGCGGAGCCCCATCGATAGAGGTCCAAAATCCAATTGACCAAAAATATGTTGAGTTTTTAACTCTAATTAAGGTCCTTTGCGCATGCTACGATAGAGGCGAAGAAGTTGTTGCAATATCTCTCAGTGCTGCCATTCGAGTTATGGTTCACGATACAAATAAAAGCACTTCGTTATTAATGCACTTGGGATCCCAGTGATGGAACAGGCGCAAATAAATCTCCAAGTCATCGGCGCATCCCAAGCTCCAGCGAGCCGAAGCCAGGAGCCCTGTTTCATTATTAAGAAACGGAGCCCTCTGCAACTCGCTGAAGGCCAGAAAGGTGGCAACTTCCAAGGCGCACGCCATACCGTCGCTTTCCGACATGGCGCGCGACCAATCGAGCGAAGAATGCCGCACACCTTCCAGTTCTAGTCCGCGCGCGGTGATGTCGCCGTCTGGGTCGACAACACCGTGGCGTTTAAGAGCGCCCAGGGCGCGATCTCGCTCCTTTCGTTGGGCTGCATCGTTCCCATCGAATCCAAGCCATTGAAAGCCATCGAGGTTAGCCACCCCGGCGGCTTTGGCCGCTAGCAGGAACATTTCCAAAGATTCGCGCGCTATTGCGGCGCGCGGATGGCTTGGAAACATGGAGGGGTTGCGAAAATCGCCTGAGGTGTACAGGCGAAAGACTTCCCCGTCCTGAACCCTGCCGACCCGTCCCTTGCGCTGGGTACATCCGGCCTGGCTGTGCCGCCTGATCGGATAGTCCATGCTGCAAGTTTCCGGATCCCAGACCGGTTCCATGATGTAGCCGCTGTCAATCACGTAGCGCAAGTTCGCAAAGGTCACAGAAGTCTCTGCGTAATTGGTGGCTACGATGACGCGCTGCTTGGGGCTGTCAGCGCCCCGTTCCATGGCTGCGCGGGCCTGCACCTCGCTGTTCTGCAGTGCCTGCACATCATCGTCATCAAGCTGGGCGTGACAGGGCAGCGTCTCAAGGTTTGGTAACCCGAGCGCCTGTATGGCCCGTACCGTCTCTTCGACCAAACGCACCGTTGGCACAAAGCACAGTATGTCGCCGTGCCGGCTGCCGAGGAGCGTGAAGCCGGCATTCTCGCGGATGGCTCTGACCAGGGTTGCCATTGCCTTGGGTGAATCTCTCGCCTCCAGTGGAAGCGAAAACCCCGTAAGCTCAGCGGCATACCCGTCCGGGCCGTCAGGCCAGCGGTCGTGGATCCAGCACAAAGTGTCCGGCTCCTTGGGAGCCGCCACAAAAACACTTCCCGGCGTGCCATCGCCAAAGAAGTTGGTAAAACGCTCCACATCCATGGTTGCGCTCATGATAACGAGCCGCAACCTGGGGTAGAGCGGTAAGTGGTAGCGCATGAGCGCGAAAATCAGCTCCATGTTTGCTGATTGCTCATGCGCTTCGTCAATCATCACCACGCTGAAACGTCCGAGCTGACCGGTAAGTATCCAGCGTATGAGAATTCCGTCGGTGACGTACAGCAGCCGTGTGTAACGGTCGCTTTTGGCGCCTTCGCCGCTGTAGAGCAGGCCAACCTCTTGGCCCGCTCCCACGGCGTCGGCCCCAAGTAGCGACTTGGCAACAAACCCAGGTGTTGTAGCGGTATCGCTTTTTCCCTTAGGGGTGCGAAGCGTCACTAACCTGGGCTGTGTGACGCAGATTCGTCCTTCGGACCCGACGCGGGATCTGAGAATCTGGGTTGGCGCCCAGACAGACTTTCCCGTGCCGGTCGGCCCGACCAAAATGCTCACCTTGGTCCCGCGCGGGTCATCGAGATTCCCAATGAGCGCCTGCACCGCCGGCTCGAGAATCTTAAATTTCTCGAGTTGTTCCGGTGTCGGTTGCAGCGCGTAGGACTTCTCATGTCTGTGCGGGTCCGGGTGTCTGAGAAGGCCCAGACCAAGCTTGCCGGCGCAGCGCGGGTCAGGTGTGCCCCGGCGCTGCTCCAGAAAATACCCGGACCCCACGGCATTAATGAACTTGCCGTGGGCCTTGCGGCATGCGGCGCTGCGCGCCGGCTCGGAGAGCCCGCGCGCCAGGTCAGCAGCGACAGTGTCGCCGGTGACCGAAAAGCCCTTGCCGCACTCTTTGCAGCGGCGAGAGAGTACGCTTCGAGTGCGCCCGGTCTGAGCGCCCCCGAAGGTTTCATGAGCAGAGCTCATGTGAGGGCTCCTTTCTGTTTTTGCCCCTAACCGAAGTTAGGGGACGAAAACAATCGGACTTTTGTCGTTACGGTTTGAACTCGTAAATCTTTGACTTAGGTTCATCCGGCCGGGGACGTCCTTCAAGCGG
>CAZPBV010000269.1:3583-4847 GCA_964584675.1 uncultured Bdellovibrionales bacterium | reverse complement strand
CCCATGGAATTAAGGCGAATTGGGCGCGGCCAGTATAGGCTTTCCTATCACTACCTGCGCTCTGAGACGAGCGAGCTATCAAATGCAATTCTTAAATCATTTGGCGAGACAGTCCCATTTCACATTGAAACTATGAATCAGGAACAAGGCGGGCAATGTGAGCAATCATCGGCGCGCATGCAATTACAGGGACTGGTGAATCTTATTCGCCGGCGATTTTCAATATAGAAGCAATATGACGAGCGCATTTGTTCCACTTCTTGTCCGCCCAAAACTTATGGGGCTTCGTAATCGCTGGGGCAAGAATGTCGATTTGCGATCTCAGGCCGGTCGGGATGTATTTTTGCTGGTGTTCTCTCTCCTTGTCATATTTTCGCTTTACTATGGAACCATGTGGGCGCTTCGTCAGGTCAACGAGGATGTTCGTTTCGGCTTTATTCCCCCGGGACACTTTCTCGGACTACTGTTCATGTTGCTGAATGTCATGTTGCTGATTTCGAGCTCTGTTTCCACTCTGGGAGTGTTGTATTTCTCGGATGATTTAGAGCTTATATTGGCTTCCCCCATTAGCATGCTGCGGTTCTTGTGGGGAAAGTTCATGTACGTGCTGTTTGTTTCATCGTGGATGCCTTTTGTATTTGCCGCACCGGTACTCCTTGCCTTTGGCACTTCATATAATGCTTCTATGCTTTTCTATCCGGGCGCTCTTCTACTGCTTGTGCCCTTCTTTATTGTTCCCTCGGCGATAGGCTTTGCTTTGGGCACGCTCTTGGTTCGCATCGCGCCGCTCCACCGGGTGCGGGAATTGGTGCTTGGCGTTCTCGGCTGTGCTGTGGTGGCTCTCTACTGGTTTTTGTATCTGTTTCGTCTGGAATGGAATTCACTTCGTAATGCCCAGGAGATTTTGCGGATTGTTGCATTGCTGTCCGCCCCCAACATTTCATGGATTCCATCGAACTGGCTTTCGGCATCGCTGGAGGAGCTGATGCGCCCGGTTGGTCTAGATTTGACCGCCTATGTTGGATTGCTGGTTTGCTCAGCTTTGGGACTCCTTGCTATGGCTTTCCTGGTAAATGCGGCTCTCTTTGAAGAGGCTTATTCTCGGTCAAAGAATAGAAAGCTGGTAAAGCAATACACCAGTTGCCGTTGGCGCCGTTTGCGCCTGCGTGTTGGAAATCTCGTGGATCCGCGCACCTTTGCTATGGTGGTCAAGGAAATGCGCTTTTTGTCCCGTGACATGGGGCAAGCAGTGCAGCTCTTTATG
>CAZPBV010000269.1:884-3573 GCA_964584675.1 uncultured Bdellovibrionales bacterium | reverse complement strand
CTGATAGGGATTGCGCTCGCATACTTGTATCATTTGCGAGTCTTTTCCGCGGTGGAGTCGTTCCCTGAGAATATTCGCCCGTGGTGGAAAAACTTTTTATTCGTTGGAAACGTGGCAATGGGGGCATTTATTACAACGGCGATGTGCACGCGCTTTGTGTTTCCGTCCCTCTCCTTGGAGGGACGTTGTTTTTGGATTGTTCAAAATTCGCCGCTCAGAATTCAAGATGTGCTGCGAATCAAATTTTGGGTATGGTTTTTTCCTGTAGCGATTCTTTCAGCCGTCTTCTTTGTATCCGGGGCATATGCGATCGGGGCCGACTATCGGATGATATTGGTCAATGGCGTGGTAAGTATAATTGTGTGCTACGGCCTCGTTGGGCTTGGCGTGGGCATGGGAGCTCTATTTGCTCAGTTCGATTGGGAACACGCTTCTCAACTTGCCGGTGGGTTTGGCAACCTATTGTATATGCTGGTGGCCACCAGCTTGATCTTTATTAATCTCATACCGTCGTGGTTCTTACTTTTTGCCGACCAATCTCCACTTTCAGAGGGACAGCTGATCGTGTTTATTGCAGCGAATGTCATCTTCATCTTTGGGATTAATGTGTACGCTACGCGTATTGCTATGCGTCTTGGCGCTGAATCGTTGAATAAACGAATGGTGGGATAGCGGCCTCATTTATCTGAACGCGATCTTAAGGGAGCGGGTTGCCAGTCATGATCGGCCCACTTGGACTTCCAGCTGTGGGAGGTCTCGATGGTATGCTTGTGCTTGGATTGCCTGTCGTGTCGCCCGTGGTCGTGCAGGAGCCACCGCCGGCATCACTATCCAAAGCACATGCTGAGGCATAGAGGTTCTCCGATAACCCGGTAGCAAATGAATGAATAGCGCTTAAAGCAACTCCGCTCAACAACAAGAGGAGAAGAGCGTACTCTACGAGGGAGGCCCCCGCGTCTCTATCTTTATATAAGGAATAGCTCGGTCTCATACGGTATCCAGTAGGCTCCGGGTGACAACGAAAAGACTTCCAAAAAGGGCCTTTTACACTAATCCTTACTTTGCCCCGAAGCGCTTCAGGAATCCTTTAATTATCAATGATTTCAATCAGATACATCTGTGGATGGTAGGACAACATGGCTTACGGCTGTCAGACTGACTTTTGTGCCGGCAGCTTTTTCAGAACGGCTTGGGTTTACGTCCTTGTCGTGCTGGGCCAAGTAGGCCCGAGCGCGCTTATGGAACGCCTTGCCTTGGGCCATGAGCCATCGCTTAATTTTCGGCACGTCGCGTACGTAGATATTATCGTATTCCGTTCTAATATGTAGATTGTACCCTTGAGGAGCTCCAGAAATGTTTTCATCAATACCGCAAAAGAGAGTTTCCATGTCTTTAGCCAAGAGCTCGTAAGAGCGCTTCTTATCGCCCAGGGTTGACTCAAGCCGCATGAGGAGTTTGAGCCCGCGTGGAGTTCTCTTTGCATGTCCTTGACGCTCTAGCTCAAATTGAATAGTTCCTGGGTGCAGGCTGGTAGTTAAACACTCGACAAGCTTAAAAAATTCGCTTCCAGGGCTATCGCACGTCAAGGTCCTTGGTTGGTCAGGTTTGCTGCAGAAGTGAGGATCGTATCGCCACTGGGCGATAAGTCTGGATAAAAAATTTTTCTCTTCCCGAGGCGCTGCCGGAACCTTTCCCATGAGCCGCATAAGGTCCGGCCTATGGAGTCCTGTCATGACACTTACCCGGCTCAGATTAACTTTGATGTTCTTTTGGGTAAGCTCTTCCTCTGCAATATCAATAAAGGCAAGTTTTGCAGCATGCGCCAAGTCCTGGTAGTGAAGGGCGTGCCGACGACAAAAGCGGGCCAAGGGTTTAAGTAAGATTCGTAACAGGAAGTGAACTTCTTTCTGCTCAATTTCTACAGGCATTTACCGAACTGTATTAAGAATACAAACTGGTGTCACCATTAAAGATATCGTCACCTCGAACCATGGCCTTGAGTTTGGGATTTGTTTTGTAACGTATTGATTTACTTGTCAATGCTTGCCATGCAGAGCTCCGGGGTGAGGAAGAAGTTAAAATGTACTAAATCTACATTTTTAGAAGCAGCATGCTCTCTCAGCCTGATTAGTTCTATAGGATGTGCCTGACACCTATGGACAGGACGGGCACATTGTCCTCATTCGACAACAACCATAACACAGCGTTAAGTCCCACGCTGCGGGCTTAACAATTCGGTTGATAGCAATCCGCGTGACCTAGCTTCGTTGGTCATCGGGGGGCTGGGACCGAGGAGAGGTCTTGAAAATGAAGGGAGCTACCTCGGTAGCTAATCCGGATTTTTTAAGGCCTCTTTTTTATTGGTCCCTAATCTTTTGTAATTATTATCTATTTCTTCTTTTCCCGGGTATTTGCTAAGGTATGGTGCTTTGCAACGGGGTCTTGGCGGAGCCTGCTACCGCAACCAAGTTTGGGGCAGTTTGATTTGGAGGACAAATAATGAATTTTTCACTTAAGGAATACGACATCAATGTTCCCGTGGTGCATAGAAATATGGCCCCGGCCGCTCTCTATGAGGCGGCTTTGCGCTCTGAATCAGACTCCGTGATTGCGTCAAGCGGGGCGTTGGCGGTTTCATCGGGCAAGCGCACCGGACGTAGCCCATCGGATAAACGAGTGGTGGATCATC
>CAZPBV010000269.1:0-874 GCA_964584675.1 uncultured Bdellovibrionales bacterium | reverse complement strand
GGATCATCCGGAGAGCCGTAATTCCATTTGGTGGGGCAAGGTTAATATCAAGCTCGACGAGCGCATTTTTATGATTAACTACGAGCGTGCTCATGATTACCTCAACTCCCTTAAGGAGGTATATGTCTGCGATGGCTATGCCGGCTGGGACGAACGCCACCGTATTAAGGTCCGTATCGTTTGTTCGCGCGCCTACCACGCGCTCTTCATGCACAATATGCTTATTCGCCCGAGTCACGATGAGCTCGCATCCTTTGGTGAACCCGACTTGGTCATCATTAATGCTGGCAAGTTTCCAGCCAATCGGTTGACCGAAGGGATGACTTCTGAGACCAGCATCGATATTAGTTTTGAAAAGAAGACCATGGTGATTCTTGGCACTGAATACGCCGGAGAGATGAAGAAAGGCGTTTTTACGGTCATGAACTACCTCATGCCCAAAAAGGGCATTCTTTCTATGCATTGCTCGGCCAATGAGGGAGCCAGGGGAGACGTGACACTCTTTTTTGGCCTCTCGGGTACCGGCAAAACCACGCTCTCGGCTGATCCTCGCCGCAGTCTGATTGGAGACGACGAGCACTGCTGGACAGAACGCGGGGTGTTTAACATTGAGGGCGGTTGCTATGCCAAATGTATTGGTCTGACGGAGGAGCGAGAGCCGGAAATTTTTCGTGCTATTCGTTTTGGAACGGTACTAGAGAATGTAGTATACGATAGCAAGTCGCGAGTGGTGGACTACGCCGATTCATCCAAAACAGAGAATACGAGAGCGTGCTATCCAATAGACTTTATCCCCAATGCTAAAATCCCGTGTATGGGGGGGCATCCTAAAAATATTATTATGCTGACCTGTGATGCGTTTGGGGTATTACCG
>CAZPBV010000268.1:0-4898 GCA_964584675.1 uncultured Bdellovibrionales bacterium | reverse complement strand
AGATGCGGAACTTAAAAATTTGGTCGAACAAGAGCCTTCCGCCGACACTCATCGGGTTTTTCTTAATCTTAAAAAGTTGTTGCAAGATTCAGTCGTGGCGGACAAAGAGGGAAATATTGGAGGTCACGAGGAAATGAATCTGTCTCGCCAGCTTTCGCGGGCAGTCACGTCCTGGCTGGAGATCAACGGGAAGTCCTTCGAAAGTGGCCTTGAGAATAGCAAAGACAATAGTCTTGAACTGATTACCCAACTTCAAACACTTGTGCGGAAATTGCTCAGCCTTTCAGAAGGGGCTGGCAACCTTTGGCAAGGCTCAGCAGTCGGGGTTGGACCGTTTGTAGGCCGAGTCACTGATCGTCGCGACATGAATCAATCTTTGGACCTTCTCCTCCAGAATTCGGCTATAAAGGCAGCCCTCGGTATTCTCAGAGGGGAATTTCGCAAGGACTCTGCATTGTTGGGTGACGAGGAAAAACAGTTTCTTGCTTTTATTGAAGATATGATGCAGCGCCTGCCACTTGTATCAGAGGTAAGCGAGCCGGTCTCCAAAGGAGCTCTGCGCAAAGCTATTGACCAGATTAAGAGCCTTTATGACAGACAACGTGGACACGAGCTTGAACGGAGTCGAGCAGAGCCAGATCTATTTCGCCAGGTAGAAAATATTTTAAAGGGACAGGAATTTCTTCAAACCATAAGCCCGTTGATGCAAAGCGCGGGAGAGCCGGCGTTGCTTCTATTTCCCATGATTTTTCAGGGCATGTGCTCGAGATTGGAAGTTACGGCATTTCCACATGAAATCAAAATATCCGATGATGCTGAGAATAAGAGAAAGTCGGGAGCGGATCAAGGATACGAGAAGACTGCCTTACAGCTGACCCTTCCATGCTTGGGAGAAATTCAAGTCGAGGTGGCGCATCGTCGGGAGGAGGTCAGAGTTAGTCTTGGTTGCGCTAATGAAGAAGTGATCCAACATATTAAGAGCCTTGCCCAGCAACTGGATTCGCGGCTCATGGCGCTTGGCTATACGGTCAGACAACTTTCCACTTCGGTATCAGCACCAGATCGAAAAAGGCCGGCGTGGTGCACGGAGCTGTTGAATATAGGGATCGCCGTCGCATGACTGCAACGGTCATGAATGTACGGATATGATAAGTTGTCTGCCACATCCATCACATAGCTCAGAAAAGGACTTGCAATAGGGACGTTTCGCTATTGTAAAGGTTGTGTTGCAATCAGGGCACACGCCCGAGCCGGTGAGAATTGTTTCCTGTCTGTTGCTTCTTACCGACGCATGAATGAGGCCCACTATCAGGACTGCTGGTACCAAAAAAAAGTGTAAAACTGGCACCGCGGCGCTGAGTAGGGCGACACAGAGCCAAATGCCAAGGGTCGAAAAAAGGCGTCCCCACTTCTGGCCTCGTGAAAATTTATGAATTGATACATGTCCGTGAGAAGTTTTGCCAGCCATGCTTTGAACGGAGACTTGTGCCGATCTGTCCTCTGTCATTTCATCTCTCTCCACTCGCACAAACACTCATTTATGTGGACAGTGCAAGTGCCGCGTTAATGAGACCCAAATGAGAATATGCCTGAGGATAATTACCAAGGGCGCACCGCTGGTCGGGGTCCCACTGTTCCGCCAGTAGCCCCAACGTCCCAATGCGTGAAATCATTTGTTCAAATAGCTCCAACGCATGAGATCTGTCCCCGTTCATAACAAGGGCTTCAATAAGCCAAGTGCGGCAAATAATAAACTCACCCTCCCTGCCGCGGAGGGAATCATCAAAGTGATATCTGTAGACACCCCCACTATGGGCTAATTGTTCCATAATAAATCTCAGGGTGCCCTGAGATCGGGGGTGATCGGGAGCATGGAAACGGGACAATAATATCCAAAGCAATGCGGCATCTGCCTGCGGCAAGTCGTAAGCACTTACGTAGCTGTTGTGTCCATGGTGGAAGCCTCGTAACTCAATATCTTTGCGAATAAGATCCGCAAGTTCATGCCACTCCGGACGCTCGTGTCCAAGGTACAGGGAAACCTCGGCACAGCACACTACTGTATACCAGCACATCAGCTTGGAATGTACATAATGCCGTGCAGCCCCGCGCATTTCCCATATTCCGCTATCTGGGTCCGCCCAACGTGCGCCTACCAGTGCAACCAAATGTTCAGCCAATTGTACGTGCTCTGTGGTTAGAGTCGCCCCATTCTGCGATAGCACAAGCATGAGCTCTGCTATAGGAGCGAGAGTATCCAATTGCAGTTGATGTGCGGCTAGATTGCCAATACGGACCGGGCGACTACCGCGATATCCCAACGCCTCGGGAACCTCTGCTTCCCCCATGACCACACGACCAGTCACCGTATAGAGGGGGGCAAGAAAGGCCTCTCCTTCGGCATCGAATACAATTCCCAATAGCCAATCGAGAAGTCTCATGGCGGGCCCCTGTGCTCCCAAACGCACCAAGGCAGAAGCGGCCAGGGCTGAATCCCGAGGCCAACAAAAACGATAGTCCCAGTTACGAATACCTCCTAAGGTTTCCGGTAAGCTCGTGGTGGCTGCCGCAGCAATCGCACCAGTAGGGCCGTAACACAACCCGCGTAGCACAAGGGCGCTTCGGGCCACGAGTTGCCGTGCGAGAGAAGGCAACCGGAGTGTTGCAAACCACCCTTCCCATGCCTGCATTGTACCGTTCAACATTTCTTGCTCAGAGGGGAATTGAGCGTTTGTTGAGGCAGTTCCTATGAGCAGCCGAAGGGAGGCGTCCTTTCCCTCCATCTTTCGCTCGCTTCGTGCTACGTCGTGCGGTCCCTCACGTGAAATTTCCCAATCCCACCCTGTGCCGAGAAGAACAACAGGAATTTGCCCGCAATCGACACGTAACCCTTGCTCCACTCGTGAGATACGGGTAGGAAATCGACCAAAGTTAAACTTAGGAGCAAACTCAGCACGGATGGTTCCGATACCCTCAATCAGTCGAACGAGATCGCTGCGCCCGGCTCTCTGATAGGCGCGACCCCCGCTTAAGTCGAGAAAGTCAGTAACGGTAACTCCCCGAAAGGATGTTTTTGCCACAAGAGAATTATCGACGTAAGTTTGCGATGGCTTCCCTTCCGCTGAGACGCTGAAGTGCCCCGCCGATGGCCCTCCGACCAAGTAACCAAAAAGAGGGGAGCCATCTATTCTCGGAGCACATAACCAACTTACCCGCCCGGTTGAGTCGACTAATGCCGTGGTTCGTTGATCAGAGAGGAAAATATGGCCGTCAATTGCCTCCGACACCGCCGTCTGTACCCAAGCGTTACGACTTTCCGCTAAACGAGCGAGTAATTGGACAGCTTCTGGCATAGATGAGACTCGAAAGCGTGCGCGAGTTTCACCTGGGCCAACCTTAACACCAACGTCTGATGGCCCAAGGACCGCAAATGCCGCCTCATCCGTGACATCGTCGCCGATATAGAAAGTAATTGTCGGCTGTATATGTTCTCGTAGACGGTCAAGGGCATCACCCTTACTTGTATGAACAACCGAGAACTCAATAACTTTGTTACCATTAAGAAGTAACCCAAACCCAAGTTTGGCGAGCTCTGTGCGAAGCGACTGAATAATCATGTCGGGCGAGGGATCGATTCCGCGATAATGAAAAACAACGCTATGTGGCTTAACCTCGACCCGTGCACCCGGACACTTACACACGGCCGTGCCGACTATTTTTTTTGCGATCTCCAGCTGCTCCCGTTGCTTTCTATCAAGCTGACAAGCTGTGTCGAGATCAAACTCATGTCCGTGGCTTCCAACAAGTCTCACTCGATCAAGCGCCGGAAGGCGGCTCGACAAATCAGACAAGGCTCGGCCCGAGATGACGGCAATAAATGTGTTTGGTAACTCGGATAGCTTTCGCAAAGCTACCTGCGCAACGGGATCGATTTGCGAGTCCTCAGGCCTTTCAGTAAAGGATGACAGCGTGCCATCAAAATCAGTAGCTACCAGCAATCTTGAGTGCGCGGTCAAGTCGGCAAGCATTTGGTCAATAGGCGAACTTGGGGAAGGGAGCTGATTTGACATGCCTCTAAATATCAAAAACTTTTGTCAATCCTTTGAGTCGCTCCCACACCGTGGTCGGACGAGGCGGGAGATCCGCCGACGGCCATCCCCAGCCTGCCGCATTCAGGAATGAGCTAGCCCAAGCAAAAACATCAGACTCCCTCACGATCTCACGCAGATGACGCATGTCCTCACGGGCCTCGGCGTCCATCGTCCGAAAGGCATGCATCATGGCTCTCGCCACCCCATCGACATCGTAGGGATTCACCAACAGCGAATGATCATGGAACTCCTCCGCTGCCCCCGCGAATTCGCTCAAAATGAGCGCTCCGCCGTTGTTAATGCGGCTTGCGCAATACTCCTTGGCGACCAAATTCATGCCATCTTTGAGCGGTGTCACGAGAGCCACATCAGAAGCTCGATACATGCCAACGATGTCCTCGGGAGCAAGGGAGCGAAATAAGTGGTGAACAGGCACCCACCCCGGTTCCCCGTGTGCACCATTCAATTGAGCCACCATTTGTTCTATTTCTTGTCGCAATTGTTGGTATTCTGGGACCTCAACACGACTTGGAACCACCACCTGCAACAAGGCTACTCGGCGTTTCAAAGAAGGTTCCAGCTCCAACAATCGCCGAAAAGAGCGAATGCGATACGGGATTCCTTTGGTATAATCGAGTCGATCAATACTGAGGACTAAAAATTCGACATTCATGTCGGCTCGAATGGTGCGGGCTCTTTCCTCCACTTCGGCGAGAGCGGCTCGCTCTTCGAACTCACTAAAATCAATGCTAATCGGAAATCGACCTGCGCGGCACTCGTGACCGTTAACCCGAATGCAGGTAAGAC
>CAZPBV010000267.1:4453-4917 GCA_964584675.1 uncultured Bdellovibrionales bacterium | reverse complement strand
GCTAAAACTTGGCCACATGCCGTCTTCGAGCCATATGAGAACCCAGCCGCGCAAGTCGTCCTTTTGCCGGGCCGCCAAAATATCACGCACAAACATTCCCACGACGGGGAGGTGCCCATGAGATCGGTGCGATTGACTCAGTTTTTCAGTCATGGCGAACCGAAGCGTCTGATGATCCTGGAACTCAACAGCTACCGCCAATACGCTATCGGTGACACTGTTGAGAACTTCAGTAATGTCGCTTTGTCGGTAGCGCCGTGAGTGCCAGTACTCTGGAATGGTAAGCGGCTCAGTCACCGTGCGCATGCAGTGTAAAGAGTTTTGATAGAGGCACCATGGCTTATCGAAAGTGCTCCGGTTGGCCGGTCGCCATTAAAACATTTCTCCATAACGACTGAGTCGGTTGAATTCGCTTCTTATGAGATGCTACCAAGGGTAGCGGAACATGAGTCAAATTATTATAC
>CAZPBV010000267.1:3269-4443 GCA_964584675.1 uncultured Bdellovibrionales bacterium | reverse complement strand
AACCAGCATGTCCGTCTTTCCTGCCATGCCGGCGTGCACGGCGGCTCGCGCAATCAGGTCACAGTAATATGAATCGCTCACATTGGCAGGAACAGAACGGATGCTGTAGCCGGGGTTAAAATATCGAAAGTTTGCTTTAATACCGGCCGAACAGAGGTGCGCGTCGAGGTTGTCCTTAAGAAAGTTGCCGATATCGTGCTGCATGCGATTGCCGGATGCGTCATATGAATCGGGAACATCTTTGAAAAAATCCTGCCCTGCTCCCTCGGAAACGACAATGACCAGAGCGCTCTTAGCGCGAAGCTTCTTCTCAACTGCCGCGTAGAGGCCACCGGGGCCCTCCAGCCTAAACGGGACCTCGGGAATGAGTACAAAGTCGACTTCTTGGGCAGCAACAGCGGAGATAGCGGCGATAAAGCCGGCGTCACGCCCCATGAGTTTGACAATAGAAATTGTATTTTGAAAGGCGCGCGCCTCGACGGCGGCGCGCTGTATAACTCGGCAGGCCTCTTCTACAGCGGTGGCAAAACCGAACGATAGGTACACAAAGGGCACGTCATTGTCGATGGTTTTGGGAATGCCAATAACGCTGATAGAAAGCCGGCGTTGAGAGATCTCCTCAACAATACGGTGAGCGCCGCGCTGGGTGCCGTCTCCCCCGACACAAAATAGAATATTCACCCCATGCTGCACGAGCTGGTCTACGATAATGCGCGGGTCGACGGGGCCGCGAGAGGACCCAAGAATGGTGCCGCCAAGTTTATGAATTTCCTGAACGTCACGGGCGGTGAGTTCACTAGGCGGAAACTGACTGTCGGCGAGAAAGCCGTTATATCCGAAATGAATACCGAGAACATTCTTTACTTTGTAGTTACCGCGAAGTTCCAGGACAAGGGCGCGGATAACGTTATTAAGACCGGGGCTCACTCCCCCGCAGGTAACAATGGCGGCGGTAGTTTGGCCAGGGTCGAAGAAAATCTTCTGACGCGGACCTGCCTTCTCAAAAAAAAGGTCCTCGCCTTCATCGCTACCCGGCTTAATTTCAATGCGAAAGCGAATACGCTGGTTGTCTTCGACAAACGGGTGGGTGTCGGGGAGGTGGTCAGCCAAGGGAGACGGAAAGGAGCAGGGGCCAAGGGAACTGATGGACAATTCTGAAGGTTTCATGGACCGG
>CAZPBV010000267.1:0-3259 GCA_964584675.1 uncultured Bdellovibrionales bacterium | reverse complement strand
CCGGGAGGTTACCCTATGCCGGGGGCTTGGGAAAGGGAGATATACCGAGCGGCTATCGCTGATTGTACCGGCTTCCAATGATTTGGCTTGGTTCGGATCGTCAGGGCCCCTCAGATGACTTGAAGTTCGGGTAATGTTACAATGGCGGTGTTCTTTCTCAGCAGTAAAATTATCAGAAATTTCTGGGTAGTATGTCTATGAAAGTCTCGTCTCGAGAGGTCTCATTTTCGGGAAGAGGCTTTCGATAGCGGAAAATAAGGTTTTTCCTTCTTGTCTGGGGTGGCTTGACCGAACTGCGGTGAAGCCACCCTGGCGAGTCGACAGGTGTGGGACTTTGACAGAGCAAGGTGCTCTGGAAGTCTTTCATTTCGACTTAATGGAAGGAGAGGTGGCATGAGCACTCAGCCACTTGAAGTTGTTGGACAGGGAGGGGCGTCGGCCGAACAGTGTTCGGCATGCGCTCCTTTCCGTGAGATGATGAGGTTCGTTCTTAATCTGGGTCTACGGCCACGAGGGGCCGCCGTTGTTATGGAAGCGCTTCATCGGGCTCGCTGCGATCCCGGTAAGAGCGCTACCTGCCCGGACTCAAACAGGCAGACATTTTTTGCCGCTGCGGCGAAAATTCGGCCTGCTCTGGTGGCAGCCGATTGCGACCACAACGTCATTGCGGCCTTTCTTATGGGATTGTGCCGCATGATTGGGCGGTGTCTGCCGCTCGTGGGAGATTGCCCGCTCGGAAAGCGCTGCATGGGAAACTGCGGCACGGTTCTCCCTGCAGGCCCCGACTGGCTCACCACGGTGGGGCGGCTCCAGGAGGACTTGCTCGATCGTACCTCGCGCTCACCGCTGTGCTTGTACCTGTCGCCCTCGGTAGCTCCTCTTGGGATTACCGTGCGGATGGCGGCGGATGTATCAGGAAATCCGACCGAGCCGCCGACGCCATACACGGGATTCACTCTACCGCTCGACAAAGCCTACGACATGGCGGGTGTGATCTTCGCACTCTTTGTGCTTGTTAAGGCGGCCGTTGTCTTGCTGGTCGGAGAGTGCGAGAGGCAGGAACGGGCCAGTCAGCCGGGAAGCGTGATCTCTGA
Organism: uncultured Bdellovibrionales bacterium; assembly: GCA_964584675.1. Classification (GTDB taxonomy): domain Bacteria; phylum Bdellovibrionota_C; class UBA2361; order UBA2361; family JBGSMV01; genus CAZPBV01. Next base: position 2,165 of record CAZPBV010000267.1, on the reverse strand, counting down.
GTCCGTACCCATTAGGACTGCCCTGCTTGGGCATGTCTCCTTCCGGGTTTGCGGGTGTCCCAGGGACTGGGCGGCCGTGTTTGAGGAGCTTGTATCGTGGTGCATGCTTCAAGGCTTTCCTCTGCACGACTGAAAGTCGCGGTGCGGTGGATTCCCCGGCGTAAAGGCGAGGGGTGCAACCCATTGCCCCAAAGGTTCGATAGTTCCGCTATCGAGCCTCGCCGAGTTGGGTGTTGAGGCTTAGGTGTTTGGGGATTTGCCCGCGGGACTTAGACTTGCGAAATTGTTGGTTGAATATTCCATCCTTCTAGTGAAGGATATAATTATGGGTAGATTTGGAGCCGGTATTTCGCGATCAACTTCTTAGGACTTGGAGTCCTCCGGGAGCTGTTCGCGAGTGTATCGGTGGCATCGGAAGGTAAATTGGTAGTTCCTCTCTGAGGTGTCCGGGAAGGGGGTTCCCTTTTCCTGGACACCTTAGGAAAGTCGGCTAGGGTCGATCTCATCCTATTCTACGGAAGAGTGGTGATGTTGAAGCGAATTCAATCGACTTAATGAGGAGTGCGTGTCGTGAGGTTAGCTGAAACTGGTGGAACAACTCGTCTGAATTGCGACTTTTGTCCTGTCGAGTCGCCCGGACCAGTGGCCCGTTTGGTTGAGTCGCTCGGACTCAAAGGCCTTGCGCGTCGGCGGGTTCTGGAAGCGAATACCCCTTGCCGACTCACCGACCGGACGGTGGCGAGTTTGGCGGGGGTGGTGCAGGTAGTGGCTCGGGAGATGGAGGTAGTAGGAAATCTGCCCGAAAGTGAGGCCACAGCGCGATTCATCGCAATTCTGTGGTTTCTTGAAAGTTGCACATTTTCTCCCATACTTGCAAAGCTCGGGTCCTCTTGTTCGGGTCATTGCGGACGGCGGCTGCCAGAGCCACGAGTGCTAGAGCGTGGCGCAAGGAAAGTGATGGTTCAGCTCATCGCTCATCGCGAGGGCCATTCTGTTGAGTTACGCGCTGTGAGCGATACTGAAATCGAATTTTCATGGGGGAAAAGACGCCGGAGCGCATCAGCCTCGCCGCGGCCGGCACTGGGTATTTCCCTGGAGTGGCTGAAGTCGCAAAAGGCCATTGCGTTGGGTGTGCTCATGTTGCTGGAATCTTACTTGGTAAAGTGCGCTGATCCAAGGGAGCGTCCCTGTCGGTTGGATTCGATTCCGAACCTTCTATTTGAGGGGGAGGTCCGGCTCTTTGGGGAGTTTTATAACCTTCTCGAGGAGGGAGTCCGCAAGAATGGCGTTCCTCAATAGTCCTGGTCTGTTGAGCACAGACGATTCACGCGAGGTTTTGGGAAGGAGTGTGACGATGCCACCAACCTCGCTGATCGGGAACTTTGCGCATGGAGTTGTCTATTAAATAAATGGAATATAAATGGAAAACGTGTCGTAGAAACTTGCGGCTAACTTGCGATTGCAGACAAAAAGAAATGGATGAGAGTAGGGGTGGCCACCACGCCAAGGTACTCTCAAACCATCAGACTACGAACCTCGAGCCGTCGTACTAGACGCCGGCGGGGTGCGGATCGCGAGCCTTGCTTCCGGCAGCGACCGCAGTTCCGGCGACGTAGCCAGTCTCGACGACCTTGCGCTCGGCGTTGAGCTGCTCGATTCTGGTGATGACCTGCTCGTAGGGCAGACTGTCGACCAGGGTGAGCTGCTGGACGAGCTTGGTCTTGAACTGGACGAACTCCACCTCCGACATCGGCTGCTGGGATACCAGAATGCGCTGGCCCGGCAACTGCCGGAACTCTGGCATGTCCTGGGCGTCCCAGAGGGTGCACTGAACGGTGCCACCCTCGAGCAGATCGAACGGCTCCATCGTCACCTGCCCGGTGCTCATCTGCGAGATGATCAGACGGGGGTGGTAATGGTTGCAGATCGCCCGGCGCGCCCAAGCGGGCGTTTCGGGACGGATGAAGAGGATGGGGCCCTTTTCCAGGTTCTCGACCCTCAACACGAACTTGTCGAACGTAAAGATGCTTTCCATGGAGATCTCCTCGGGGTAGCCAGGAGCGGACTTGGTCCGGCCTAGAGTACCCCATCATGGATCCAATGGACTTCTGCCACTTTCGAAAAGGGGTGTGACAGAGTACCCGCGGACGATTAATGGATGTCCG
>CAZPBV010000266.1:0-4921 GCA_964584675.1 uncultured Bdellovibrionales bacterium | reverse complement strand
GACGCAGTTAACGTAACTTAAGATGAAAAAGGTAAAAGTGACAAAAAATTTACCGAGTTCGAAGACGTCTCGAGCGACAATTTTTAACGGGTATGTCATAAAGCTATCTCTGCAAGAAGGGAGCTATATCCAATTGTCGGCCTCACTGCATCAAATGCTTCCCAGAATCAGCTAACCTGTTATATTGTAAGGTGTTTTGAGGTCGCTGGGCTCGATAGGGAGCCACATCCTGCAACGGAGTGCTCTACCATGTTCTTCCCTATATGGTCTCGCGAGATCGTTATACTGAAGGACATTGAAAATGTCCCCACGATTAAGTAGGTCACGAGCCCGCCCAGTATCTCTCGCACAAAACATGCTAGACAAGAGGATAATTTCGTTCTACCAAGCCTATAAGAGCTCCTTACAATAAAGAAATACTAGGTTTTGTTTGGGGGAAGTCTGACTGCATGAAAAACAGTGTGCGAATTGAGTCTGATGGCAAGTATAGTCAGGTAACAGACGGTATTTTGGTGTCCGTCTTGCCAGCTCCGTTGATTGAGGAGTCCAATCCTGCCAGAAATATTTATTCCTTTTCATATCAGGTGCGAGTGGAGAATCTTTGTCCCGATACTGTCGAGCTATTGGAGCGGCACTGGAGAATTTTTTCTGGTAAAGAACAAATCGGCGAGGTAGTGGGGCCTGGCGTTGTAGGTGTTCAGCCGGTTATTGAGCCGGGACAGTACTTTGAATATACCAGCGGGGCTGTTATTTACGACACGTATGGCGCCATGGAAGGGACCTACACTTTTCGCCGTGAAAATGGGACCTATTTCCAGGTTGCCATCCCGCGCTTTGACCTCTTCTTTCCGATGGTAGTGCACTGAGCATGTCCGATTCTCTCCATGTGCTCGCCTTGTACGGGAGAACATTTTCATTGGCGGTCAGTATATTATGATGCCCAAATAGAAAAGGGCCGACACGAGATCGTGCCGGCCCACAGTTCGAGTTCTATAGAAAAGCCATCGCGGAACCTACTCAGTATCGGTAATGCTCAGGCTTATAAGGACCGTCCATAGGCACGCCAATGTATTTTGCCTGCTTGTCCGAAAGCTTGGTCAGATGCACCCCGAGCTTGTCGAGGTGAAGCCGAGCAACGCGCTCGTCCAATATCTTTGGCAAAACATGAACTCCCACCGGATACTTGCCTTGCTTTGTAAAAAGCTCGATTTGAGCGAGTACTTGGTTAGTGAAAGAAATAGACATTACAAAGCTCGGATGTCCTGCTGCACACCCAAGGTTCACGAGCCGACCACGAGCCAGTACAATAAGCTCACGCCCGTCAGAGAAAATGAACTTGTCAACCTGCGGCTTGATTTCTTCTTCCTTGAGGTTCTTCTCGAGCCACGCCATATCTATTTCATTGTCAAAATGACCAATGTTGCACAGGATGGCCTGGTCCTTCATGGCCTTGAAGTGCTTCTCAGTTAAAATGTCGACATTGCCGGTAGCAGTTACAAACACATCTCCAATGGGAGCCGCCTGTTCGAGGGTTATCACTTCAAACCCTTCCATTGCAGCTTGGAGCGCATTAATCGGGTCGATCTCAGTCACGAGAACTCGGGCCCCATAACTGCGCATCGATTGCGCGCACCCTTTGCCAACATCACCATATCCGCACACGACAACAGCTTTGCCGGCTATCATAACGCCCGTTGCTCGCTTCAACCCGTCAGCTAACGATTCGCGGCATCCGTACTTATTGTCAAATTTTGACTTCGTAACTGAGTCATTGACATTAAAAGCCGGACATTTGAGCGAACCTTCGCGAAACATTTCATATAACCTATGTACGCCGGTAGTAGTCTCTTCAGAAACACCGCGAATCTCCTTCAGTAGGTCTGGATACTTGTCGTGCACAATCTTGGTAAGGTCTCCCCCGTCATCAAGCAGCATGTTTGGGCCCTTGTCCCCAAATACGAGGGTTTGTTCAATACACCAGTCGTACTCTTCTAGTGTTTCACCTCGCCATGCAAACACGGGAATGCCGGCCTTTGCTATAGCGGCAGCCGCTTGGTCTTGGGTTGAGAAAATATTGCAACTCGACCAACGCACTTCAGCACCCAATGCAATCAAAGTCTCAATTAACACCGCCGTTTGAATCGTCATGTGAAGACAACCGGCAATACGAGCCCCGGCTAAAGGTTTGCTCTTGCCAAATTCCTCTCGCAAAACCATGAGACCCGGCATCTCCTTCTCAGCAACTCTAATCTCATTGCGCCCCCATTCGGCCAGCCCAATATCTTTCACCTTATAATCAACCAGATCGTTTTTCATCTCATTCTCCTTTTTCTATGGTAGTTTTAATTAGAAACAACTTTTTTTTCATTCCCAAGACATGCGTCTCGGTAGATCGAAAACCAACATTGCAGAGCCATTGCTCCACTTGGCGCGGCTCAAATCCAAGCCACACATCCGCAAATTTATCACGCATGGAATCATCGGCATGTGCCATGAGATCGAGGATGAGCAATGACCCATTCGGCTTGAGAACCCGCGCAATATCCTGCAATGCGTCCTGCGGCGAGGATAAGTGGTGAAGTACCATAGCGGCGACCGCCTTATCTGCGCTCTCGTCTCCTACTGGAAGGTGTTCCAGGAAGCCTAAGCGAAAATCAACGGTCGTTGATCGAGCGCCCAAACTGCGCTTCGCTTCTTCAATCATGGCAGGCGAATAGTCAACCGCGATAGTTTTACCAGTGCGTGGAAGAATATGTTCAAGGAGGGTGCCGCTTCCACATCCGAGCTCGATAAGGCACTCATCGGGACGTAATTGGGCGAGCAGCTCTTGATAAAAGTATTCAATCGGCTCATCGTCTGGGGTTAGGCCAAATGCGGTGCGCCGAAGATTGTTCCATCGCGGAGCCACCTCCTCAAAAAAACGATGAGACTGTTGTTGGCGCCTCTCGAGCAGGATCTTCGCCGCGTGGAGATTGTGAGAAACTAGTTCCTGTTCCTTCTTGTCATTGCTGAGTTCGAGTTGAGATAGAATTGACTCCATTAAGCTCTGGGAAAGGCCGTTCTCTGCGTCGTCGAGAGTGTAGTAATTCCAAGTGCCCTCCCTGTGCTGGCGCACGAGACCACTTCCTTGCAGCACTTTGAGGTGGTGGCTAATGGTTGACTGGGAAAGATCGAGTGCTGAAGTGAGTTCTTGAACATTGAAGTATCCTTTGCTGAGAAGGTGGAACAACCTCAAACGAGACTCCTCGCTGAGGGCTTTACAAGTTTCGGTAATTCGCATATCAACCAATATATCGATATTGGTCGATGTATCGATATATTGCAAGCGTATTTTATAAACTACCGTAATGATAGATAGTTAGGAATGATTAGCGAGCATGACATCGCTGAGAATCACCAATTCACCCAGTCGATTTCTTCATTGCGCTTAGGACACTTGCCCAACGGGATTGTTGAAACTGCCTCGGGGTGTGCTGCTACCCATATCCGTCAATACCGCGGGGAGACGGACTGTCCTTAATGCGTTGAGAATAGCAACAAGATCAATGGTCTCTTGAGCTAACGCACCAGCTACCGGTGTGAGGAACCCAAAAAAAGCCAGCATCATTCCAACCATGCTCAGCGCCATCCCGCCCAGGGCGCTTTGTAGCGCTATCGCACGCATGCGAGCTGAAATATGGAACAACTCGTCAACCTTAGAGAGACTGGGCTCCAGTACAACCGCCCCTGCTGCTTCGATGGTAATATCATGTGTCTGACCCAGCGCTACCCCGACGTGGGCGGCGAGGAGAGCAGGCGCATCATTGATTCCATCGCCAACAAAAAGGGTTTTTGCCTGTTGTGACTCAGCTCTCACAATGGCGACCTTGTCTTCAGGGCTTTGACTAGCACGTATCTCTCTAATACCAACTTTTTCGGCGAGATAGCGCACCTCGCTTTCGCGGTCGCCAGACACCAACATCACCTTTCGAAAACGATGCCGCGGTCTCAAATGCTCAATAAACGGTAAAGAGTCGGGCCGGGGTTCATCTCGAAACTGATACACGGCGGCCAATTTGTCATTCAATAACACCACACACTCCAAGCCGCTTGCATTTGGAAGTTCCGACAAGACTTCGGCCCGGCCTTGCCGCTCTAAGTTCTTACGACTTGTAACGAGAAGTCGGTGGTGATCTACAACCCCCTCAAGGCCGGCGCCCGCCGGTTCCTTTACCATAGTGACCAAGGACTCCGACAAAGGAATGTTTCGAAAAGTACGTTGGAATGCCACCGCCAGAGGATGTTTTGAATAACCTTCGAGCGTCACTACGAGAGGTAATACATCGTCTTGAGAAAAGCCGTTAAAATAATGTTCCTGGGATATGGTGGGAAGACCGAGGGTGAGGGTGCCCGTCTTATCAAGAATAATAGTTTCACAAGCATTGATAGTTTCTAAGATAGCAGGATCCCTGATAATGATCCCACGCTTTGCTGCTACTGAGATGGAGGCAATAATCGTAACGGGAATCGCAATAATGAGCGGGCAAGGGGTAGCTACTACCAGGACCGAGAGAAGACGATGAGCGTCGCTTGAATAGATCCAGGCCGAAATCGCGGTGAGGATCGCTATGGGAGTATACCAAGAGCCAAGTAAGTCTCCGAGACGACGCAGAGGTACGCGTTTATGAGCTGTATCTTGCATCACCGCCATAATTTGCGCGTAGCGCGATTCACAAGATCGTTTGGTAGCTCGTATGGTGAGCGCTGAATCCCCATTGATGGCCCCGGAGAGAACCTCCGATCCAGGGCCCTTTGATATGGTAAATGGCTCTCCAGTTAGGTAGGCCTCGTCCATGACCCCATGACCCACGAGAACTTGTCCATCAACGGGACACACTTCGTGAGGAAACATGATGATATCATCGCCAGGTTCGATTTGCTC
>CAZPBV010000265.1:0-4937 GCA_964584675.1 uncultured Bdellovibrionales bacterium | reverse complement strand
ACAGTTTTAAAAACTCTTCCGTTGTTCCATAGAGCGCCGGCTGCCCAACCGAGCTTTGATGGCCTAGTATCTTGACCAGTCCGCGCTCAAGCAGTGTTTTAAGGGTCGGTGTCACGTCCACCCCGCGAATTTGCTCAATGTCACCCCTAGTGACAGGCTGCCGATACGCGATAACCGACAGTGTTTCTAACGCTGCCGCGCTCAAACGCCGCGGAGCCTGAGCTTTAAGCCCACGAATAGCGCCCGAAAATTGAGACTTGCTACGATATTGATACTGTCCCGCCACCAAAACCAATTCAAAACCAAAGTCATCGCCCTGGTAACGCTCCTGAAGCTTTTCTATAATTTGCTTAAGCTGATCCTCAGAATATCCCGTCACACCGGCCATACGTTCTAGCGCAAGCGGCTCTCCAGCAGCAAATATTAAAGCTTCAACCAGCGCCAATTCAGAACCATCAACGCCCACTGAATCGCATTCTTCAACTATGTTCTCCGCTTCCACCTACTACCTCCAACAAAGTCGCATGAGCCTCGCGCTCAGCGTCCTCATGATCAAATTCAGAGTCGAAGGGAATCGCCACCTCATTCTCCTCAGTACTAACAAGTGTTACGCATATCTCATCAAACACTTCGTCCTGACGCACGACAATGACCTGCCGTTTACACAGCTCTAGTAACGCGACAAAGGACGCCACTAATGCCCCCCGCGTCTTATCTCCCGCTACCAAGTCCACGAAAGAAAGGCTTCCACTCTTAGCCCTCAGCCGATCAAGAATCGTTACCATATGCTCAACAATCGAGACATGCTCAATGGTAATGGTTAAGACCTGATCCTTGTCTGACAACTTATGCAAGACCTTGCGAAATGCCTTCCCAAGCAGCAAGGCATCATGCGGTTTCAACTGCACCGGCGGCTCGCCCACCACATCCAAACAGCCAGGGGAAGAAAACACCTCAAAACCAAGCATGTCACGCCGCCCTAGTTCCTTAGCGCAGTCCTGATAGACCTGGGCTTCCCTCAAACGCCTCAACAACTCCTCATGCGGATCATAGAGGTTGCCTTCCTCGTCAGGAATCAAAGGTATGGGCTCATCAAGCAAGATACTGGACTTGATAGAAAGCAAGGTGGCCGCAATGACCAAATATTCGCCTGCAATATCGAGATCGAAGGCCCGCATTTGTTCAATACATGCGCTATATTGAGAGGCTACTTGTGCCAATGAAATCTTTTCTATCGGAAGCTCATTCTGCTTAACAAGGTGAAGGAGCAAATCGATAGGACCATCAAAAATATCGAGACAAACTTCAAAGAAGTGACCCGTTGAAAGAGAAATGGGCGATACTGTCGGAGCTCCGGCTTCCATCACAAGCTTTAAAATACTTTAAGTTGGGAAATCTGTCTACCCGTGGGTAGGGGAGCTTCCCCGACGTGCCCAGAATAACAATACTGCCGCAGCTTGCGAGACATTCAGGGAGTCAATGCGCCCACTCATGGATATTCTCACCCTGAAATCGCTTCGATCTAAGAGCAAGCGTGAAACGCCGTGTCCCTCAGCCCCCAATACCAAAATGGACCGTTCAGGAAATCGGAAGGCTTCCAACGCCTCAGAAGCTTCGCCCCCATCAGCCGCCACCACCCAAAATCCCGCTGTCTGAGCGCGTCGCAACGCCTCCGCAAGATTTGATACTTCAACGCAGGTCACCAGCTCGCTTGCGCCAACACTTACCTTGGATACCACCGGCGTAATTCCACTCCCTCGATTTTTCGACCACACAACCGCATCAATGCCAAAGCACTCGGCAGCGCGCAGAACAGCACCCAAATTATGGGGATCAGTGATACCATCCAAGGCTACTATCAAAATTGAAGTGCCAGCTTCAACACAATCGCGAAGCACGTCGGCCCATTCACGTTTCGGCCGGGGTAACAGCTGCGCTATCATTCCTTGGTGGGAATCTGAACCGACTAGTGCTGTCAATTGCTCGGAAGAAAGCACTCCGGCCCCTCCCCTGCCAAGAAGACTCTTCAGGTCAGGCCCCCATTGCCCTGATTTTATTTCGTCCGCCAACACCGATGAGAGATAAAGCCGAGAAATGCGTTCCGGGCTTACCCGAGCAACCTCTTGAACCGAATTGCGACCCATGACCAATAGCGACCGATCCACCACAGGCACATTCAGATCTCTCTCCGGCCGAGAATCGGAAGACCTTCGATTGCGCCGCGACGACGCTGACTTTCTCTGTATGCGGGTATTTCGAAAATTACGACTCACGAATTTACTGCAAAAAGGGAGCTCGTGCCGCGCGCAACTACCGCTCGATCGAGCCGCTGAAGAGCAGAAACATATCCGGCTGTACGAAGGGAAGTCTTGAACTGGTCCTTGAGATCAACCACTTCTTTGGCTGCCCGATCCATGGCAACTTTGAGCTTCAAGTGAACCTCTTCCTCACTCCAATAGTAACCGGAACGGTTCTGCACCCATTCAAAATAACTAACAGTTACCCCACCAGCATTGGCAAGGACATCAGGCACAACAGCGACCCCCTTTTTTTCAAGAATAGCATCGGCTCCAGAAGTGGTGGGCCCGTTGGCAAGCTCCAAGACACAGCGCGCCTTCACCGATGCGGCATTATCCTTGGTAATAACGTTTTCTAACGCCGCAGGAATGAGCACATCAACATCTAACGCTAAAAGTTCTTCATTGCTCATCGCACGACCACCTGCGGGCGCCCTGAGCTGCCCTTCTCTTTCCTTGGCCGCCAAAATCGCGACGGGATCCATTCCTGACTCACAAAGCACAGCCCCCTTGGAGTCTGATACGGCCACTATCCTGTGGCCATTTCGGTGAGCCAAGCGCGCAAAGTGATAACCTGAATTTCCAAATCCCTGGACCGCTATCCGCAACGCGCCGCCAGGAAGACCAAATCGCTTCCTTTCTGCCTCTAGCACATAGAGCCCCCCTCGCCCTGTGGCATCTTCTCTACCAAGGGACCCTCCTATGACGACCGGCTTGCCCGTGATAACTGCCGGGGCGTTGGTCCGATGTATCTTACGATACTCATCGACCATCCAAGCCATGATGGTGCTGTTTGTATAAACATCGGGGGCCGGGATATCAGTGTCGGGTCCAATAAAATTGGCAATAGCCGCCATATAACCACGCGACAAGCGCTCGATCTCGCCCCATGAAAGTTCCTTAGGGTTAACTACCACTCCCCCCTTACCCCCTCCATAAGGAATACCAACCACCGCGCACTTAATGGTCATCCAAAAGGCAAGCGAGGTCACTTCTTCGATGGTCACTCCAGGATGAAAGCGAATTCCTCCCTTACATGGCCCTAAAAGATCGCTATATTGAACACGATATCCCTGATAAACCTGCAAGGTTCCATTATCCTTGCGTAAAGGAACCGAGACATGCAAGGAGGCCTTGGGAGACCTTAGCGTTAATTCAGTTTCAGGGTTAATTCGACAAAACTCTAACGCGCTGTCGAGCCTCGACTTGGCCTCATCAAAAATCGAACTATTCACAGAGCCTCCACTTTTATGACTGGCATGAGAGAAAAAAGTACTCTAAAGTACTAGGAAGAATAGCGAATTCAAATATTAGGCGTCCAGCAGTATTTTTGGGCTTTGGTGAGCATCTTACAAGTAAGCGTCATAGAAATGTTGTTCAACGAAACTTAGCCACATGACTAGAAATGCAATTGGGTCACATGCCAGTCATTTGGCAGGCGGCAGCTCGCGCTTGGGGAGGGGAGCTATGAATGAAGCCCCCATGATTGTGCAATGTCCGTCCTGCCAGACAAAATTTGCGCTCGATAGGCGTGCCCATGATGAAGTGGATCGAATCCTAAAATCTGGGGCGGTAGATTCAGAATCTACTCCAGTCATACCCCGCTTTCATTGCTCCCGCTGCGACCACGTTTTTAACCTGGAAGAATCGGTTGAACTTGGAGGCCCGGCAAACAGTTCCAAGAATGAACTTCCCGTGAGCCCGCTTCCCGAATTGCCGCCACAACCCCCCGAACATCAACCATACCGAACGGAGTCGTCCGATGGGGACAACTTTCCTGATCCCCAATCTATGACCTCCCTTCAGCGAGATCCGCCTCGTGGGCTAAAAATCCCTTCAGCCTTTGAGTCTGAGATGTCAGCCATTGAGGCCCCGCATGAGACGCTGCAGTCTGACGACTATCCAGTTGATTCAGGCGCTCAAATGTCGCTTTCCTTCCCTGCCCATAACCGAATCGAGGAACAACAAGCTCACGTAGAGCACAGCATAGAATCGGACAGTTTGCGCAGTGAACAACGCGGGGGATCTCATTCAGAAGAGTCATTGCGGGCAAAAGCGTCTTCTCGCTCACGCCCGGAGGCCTCATCCTGGAAAGGGTTGGCATTTTTTGTGGCCCCGATCTTCTTGTTTCTGACCACTTTGATAGCACTGACCCTATATGTTCGCTCGGACCCCCGTGCCGCCATTGAACTATCAGAGCAACTTTTTCCCAACGCATCGCGAGCGGCCCCGCCGGGTCTCTTTCTTAAGAGCACCCGATTTAGAAGGCTAGTCCTGGAAAGTGGCGATGAGGCGTACATAGTCAACGGAAAGATTTCTAATGACACCGCGGACAGCTTTCGTGAAGTGATCATTGAGGCTATAGCCTTTGACAATTTGGGGAAGCCAATTCAGCGCACTGCAGTAAGCGCTTCAAATACACTAAACCGAGCCAAGCTAAAGTCCCTGTCTCCCGAAATGATACGGAACATTCAGAGCGCCGAGCCAGGCCGAAACTATTTACTCAAGCCCGGAACCGATCAAGATTTTGTGATTGCATTGGGCCAGGGGGGAATATATATCAGCGGCGCTTCTCATAGGCTCCCTCAAGCGCGCTACTTTTCAGCTCGCATTTATTCAGTGAAAAAATAGGCTGTTTTT
>CAZPBV010000264.1:870-4964 GCA_964584675.1 uncultured Bdellovibrionales bacterium | reverse complement strand
CGCGGGGGTGCTGCAGAATAAGCACTTTAGTCCGGCAGTCGATCTGACTGATCGCGTCGCAAATACAGAGCCCGAGCGGCTTGGTACAACGTAGACAACGCTGGACCTTTTTTTCGTCAACCACGCTGTCCTCCCCCGATTGACTCTCGTACTGCTTTCCCACGAGAAGCATTATGACTGCCTGCCAAACAATTGACATCATTGCCAAGAAAATATCGCGTTGCCTTAGCTAACATATTGAAATTATGGAATATAATTGAACACTGGAGTCAGCATACAACTTGCATTTGAGTTATTGGGGCAGAACTTTGCCAAAGGACCATGCCATGAGTTTTATCGAAAGGATATTTGATAAGAATGTTACCGGGCTTAACAAGGCCCTTGACCTCTATCGCCAGCGGACTGAAACACTTGTTAGTAACATTGCAAATGCAGAGACGCCCGGCTATCGAGCCGTCGATCTCGATTTCAGTGGTGAACTTGCGCGGGCCTTCAATGCTACTGAGAGTGCTGTTTCCAAAACGAACGCCCGACACCTCGATTCGGGTCCTCAGGGGCAAAGCCATCTTATTGCGGATCTTTCTGGCGCGACAAAACCAGATGGCAACAATGTCGATATCGATCTTCAAATGGGCAGGCTGGCTCATGCCACCGGACGATACACTGCTGCCGCCACCCTGCTTAGGCGTAAAATCGGCTTGTTAAAACTTGCTATTCGGGAGGGGAGGTAAGCGATGTCTGATATTATGGAAGTTCTTTCAAGTGCGCTTAGTGTCTCGCGTCTCCGGGTAAACGTTCTGGCATCCAACCTGGCCAACGCAGAGACAACCAAGACAGATCAAGGCGGTCCCTATAAGCGAAAGGATATTATACAGGTTGCCAAAACCTATGAACCAAATTTTGCAAATACGTTGGACCGCATGACTCTCGCCAAGCCCATGGTCGCCGGGGTCATGGAGGACAACTCCGAACCGCGACGCGTTTTTCAACCCGGTCATCCGGATGCCGATGAACAGGGATATGTGAATTACCCAAACATCAATGTCGTTACTACGATGACCGACCTCATGACGGCAAGCAGGTTATACCAGGCGAATGCCACGGCGGTTGAGGCAGTACGACAACTTGAAACTCAAGCCCGTAGTATTGGAACCGGAGGTGCATAACAAATGACTATCGACAAATTAGATGCCCTATTTGCGAAGTTCGCGCCGATTCAGAAACCCGAGCCGGTTGTTCCCCGGACCGTCGAGAATGGGTCAAAGACACCGGGCAGCGAGGGCGGATTTGCCCAGATGTTCAGTGATGCCATTAAGGAAGTGGATTCCATGCAGGCTCAAGCCGAAGATCAGATTGAGGGGCTTACTCTCGGAAAAGACGGAGTAACTACTCATGGGGCAATGTTGGCGTTGGAGCGGGCCGACACTGCCTTTCAGCTTATGAGCGCTATTCGACAAAAAATCGTTCGGGCATATGAAGATCTCGTTCGAACTCCAATTTAGTTAGGAATATTTCGTGGCAACATCCCTTGATCCCAGCGCCATTTTGGCCCAACTGACAGAGAGCTATCTCAAGCTGCCGCTTGTGCAGAAGATCATGTTTCCACTAATCGTTATTGGGTCGGTGGTTGGGGTTGTCTACGTGTCGCGTTGGGCCAATCGCGCTGATTCGGCTGTTCTATTTTCTGACCTCAAGCCCGCTGACTCGGCCGGTGTAATTACGAAGCTCAAAGAGATGAAGATAAAATATGAAGTGCGAGACGGCGGATCAACCATTGCCATTTCTCCGGCTGATATCGTGCATGAAACCCGTATTACCTTGGCAGGAGAGGGTGTTCCCAAGGGCGGGACTGTTGGGCTTGAAATATTTGAAGCCACGAACTTGGGAACAACAACTTTTCAAGAAAAAATAAAATTTCAACGCGCTATTCAAGGGGAGTTGGAGCGTACCATTAGTGCGCTAGAGGCAGTACAGAGCGCTCGAGTGCATATTGCACAACCAGAGAAATCGGTTTTCGCCAAGAAGTCGACGGAACCCACGGCGTCGGTGCTGCTTCAATTGGCGCCCGGAGCCGAACTTGATAAGAAGCAAATCAAGGGTATTGCAAACCTCGTGGCGGGGAGTGTCGAAGGTCTTCAGCCGGCAAACGTATCGATTGTTGATGTACATGGAAACTTGCTGTCAGCTCAAGAAGAGAATGCAGAGTCACTCGAAATAGAGGCTACTCGTTTACAGTATCAGCGCGAGGTCGAGCGTTCCTATGTCCAACGCATTGAACAAATGTTAGCAAAGGTCCTTGGGCCTACCAAAGTTATTGCTCGGGTCACAGCCGAGCTGGACTATTCCTCAAGCGAGCGCGAGGAGGAAAGTTATGATCCAGGCGGTCAGGTTATTCGTTCCCAGCGTACGGTGGAAGAGGGGGCCGGTAGTAGCGCCCGAGGCGGTGTGCCCGGGGTGGTGTCAAATCTCTCCAACAGTCCCAACCTTATTGCGCCGCCGGGGACGGGTGAAGAAAAGTCAAATCGCAAAGAAGAGCTAAAAAATTATGAAGTGTCACGGGCTGTCAGCAAAACATCATCACCGCGCGGGCGTCTCAGTAAACTTTCTGCGGCGGTCATTGTTGATGGCACCTACGAAACGGCGACGGGCCAGGCGGCAGGAGCGCCCAAGCAGTTTAAACCTCTCGAGTCAGAAACCCTAGCTCGCATAGAGTCGCTGGTAAAAAGTGCTATTGGATACGATAGCGCTCGGGGTGATTCCGTTACTGTCGAGAACATTCCGTTTCATGAGCCGGATTTTGATCTGACTGAGGCGATGAAGGGAAAGGCCACCCAAGATCTGATCTTCAATGTGCTCTATCGGGCCGGGCCGATTCTCTTCCTGCTCCTCTTTTTCTTCGTCATCGTTAAACCACTCGTGAAGTTCCTCGTGACACCAACCGAGGCAGAAGTAGACCTTAGCCGCTTGTTGCCTACCGGTATTAAGGATCTTGAGCAAGAGCTTGAAGCTGAACGCTCGCGGGCGTCCGTTCCGACGTATGAGCCGGCTGTCGATCTCGAGCAGCTTGAGGAGCTGATGGCGCAAAACTCTAGGATTGTAAAGGAAAGCCCGCAGCAGGCAGCGCTCCTCATTCGCTACTGGCTTAACGACGGGAGGCTCTAATGCCCAACTCCCATGAGCCATCACAAGCCGAGTATCAGCCGACTCCTTATGAGGACGCGACCTTTGAAGTCATCGGAGAACTTGTGCGTCACGAGGACTTTATCCCTCTTGAAGTGGAAGTGCTGCCAGGTAACGCCTCTGTTGTCGATCCGATGTTTCAGGACTATGGCGGTCGCGCGAGTGCAAGTGCGGATAGTCGCTGGCACCTCCCTGAGCATGCCGCCTATCGAGGTCCAGGCCCCACAGGAAGGGGCTCCGATAATTTGTTACCCGAAAATGCAGTCGCCATGACGCCTGAACAAATAGAACAGATAAGAAAGGAAGCATTTGAGGATGGACGGCAACAAGGAGCTCTTGAAACTGTTGAACACCAGAACGCTCGATTAGGCGAAATTGAGCAACGCATCATGAGCATCATTAGCGATGTGAACGCTCAGGAAAGTGAGCATATTAATGCCATTGCTCGTGATGCGGCGGCCCTCGCCATGAGTCTGTCGGAACGCATTATTGGTCACACCGTTGAGATTAACCCCGACTATATTGTTCCGATTGTGCAGCAGGCGCTCTCCCTGACCGGCGGTGCGCGGGTGCGCAAGATCAGAGTGAGCCCCCAGGATCTTGAGTTCATTGAAGTCATTGGGGTGGGTAGGCGACTCAAGGAATATGATGGAACATGGAAATTCGAGGCGGACGAGTCGATCCGCATGGGATGTGTTGTCGAGACCAGTGCTGGGGAGGTTGATTTTAAATTGGATGAGGCGTGGCAGCGAGTGCGTGATGATATCTTGAAGGTAATCCGATGAGTCAGCACATAGAAATTTCAGCCGACTATCATGAAATGTTTCGACGCGCTCGAGCCGCAATAAAGCATGCCAGCACCTATGAGATGCGAGGGACGGTGACAGATTTAACAGGTTTGGTGATAGAGGGCA
>CAZPBV010000264.1:0-860 GCA_964584675.1 uncultured Bdellovibrionales bacterium | reverse complement strand
CCCCTTTGTGCCGACCGGATCTCAGGTTGTTATTCAGTCCGGTTTGGCACGGATTGCCGCTCAGGTGGTAGGATTTCGTCGCGATCGCATTCTTCTGATGCCGTTTGGTGAGTTGCAGGGAATATCACCGGGGGCGGAAATAACCGCCTCCGGCAGAAGTTCTGAAGTTGTGGTCTCGGAAAAACTGTTGGGAAGAGTTATTAACGCATTAGGCGAGCCAATTGATCACGAGGTGTTGAGTCCAGAAGGTGACTCCGTTCCTTTGTACCGCGACCCGCCAAACCCGATTACTCGCAAGAGAATTTCGAAGAGCTTCGATCTTGGGGTGCGTTCCATCAATAGCATTTTGACAGTTGGCGCGGGTCAACGGGTTGGTATTATGGCGGGTTCGGGAGTGGGCAAGAGCACGCTCTTAGGCATGATCGCGCGACATTCCACTAGTGATATTAATGTGATCGGCTTGGTTGGAGAGCGAGGTCGAGAAGTACGAGAATTTATTGAGCGTGATCTGGGAGAGGAGGGGCTGAAACGATCAGTTGTTGTCGTAGCTACCGGTAATGAATCGGCTTTACTGCGTATTCGAGCTGCCTTCCTTGCCACCAGCATTGCCGAATATTTCCGTGACCAGGGAAAACAAGTAGTCCTCATGGTTGACTCTATTACGCGACTGGCCATGGCGCAGCGTGAAATAGGTCTTGCGATAGGCGAGCCTCCTAGTACGCGAGGCTATACTCCCTCGGTTTTTGCGATGTTGCCAAGGCTGCTTGAGCGCACTGGTACTACGGAGGGAGAAGGAGCCATAACCGCCCTTTACACCGTGCTGGTGGAGGGCGACGATATGAATGAGCCGATAGCAGATG
>CAZPBV010000263.1:0-5002 GCA_964584675.1 uncultured Bdellovibrionales bacterium | reverse complement strand
CCGCACGCCCGAATCTCTCACTCAGTGGTGAGAAGTCCGGGCTAAAACTGCGACCACAAGTATTGGTTCGTAACCTCGTGGTGAAACAGAACCTCGCTGGTCTTAACCAAGGTGCCGAGTTCACGCGGACAACGGTCGGCTGAAGCGATCTTGCGCTCGTGAAATTTATCTACGTTCTCCTGTCCGATAACTTCGGGAACAAAGCTGCTGGACTTAAAGTGCCGCAAAGAATCATAGATATTGCCCGGCAAAAAGCGCGTGCGGGTCTTGCGATTCTCAGAGTTCAGGGTCTCAGTCATCGGCCCTTCGAGACCTGTCTTGAGTATGGACAGAAACGCAAGATACGGGTTTGCATCCGGCGCAACGGTACGCACCTCAATTCGAGCAGACTTCTCGTTGCCCAACGGAATTCTAATCATCGAAGTTCGATCAACCGCCGATGACTTAATCTGATTCGGCGCCTCAAAGTGCGGATCAAGTCGCCGATAGGCATTGACACTCGGATTGAGGATCAAGCAGATGTCGTTGGCATTATTGAGGAGTCGATCTACAAAGTTCCACGCCATCTCAGAAAGAGAGTCTTCGCCGGAAGCATCGTAAAACAAATTCTTGTCCTTCTTGCTGAGAGACAAGTTCGTGTGCATGCCGCTGCCATTGATGCCTGCGATCGGTTTGGGCAGGAAACAAGCAGTGTAGCCCATGTTCGATGCTACCTGACGAGCCGTAAGCTTATAGAGCTGCAATTGATCAGCGGCGAGCAGTGCATCACAATACATGTAATTGAGCTCAAACTGGGATGGCGCCACTTCCGGGTGATCCTTCTCATTCTCAAAACCAAGCGCGCGCTGAGCCTCTGCTAGCCCGTCGATAAATAGCTTGAGCGGATCTTTGGGCAGTGAATGAAAATAACCGCCGCTTGAGACAAGCTTGAAGCCATCACGCGAAACATAATTCTGCTCGGCATTGATCCCTTCAAATAAGAACCCTTCACACTCAACCGAAATATTTGCAGTAATTCCGTTTTGCTTATGAAGATTTTTTAGAAATTCCTGAAGCACGCCTCTCATGTCCGAGCGATAAAGAGAGCCATCACGATCTTTAATCAGGCCAAACACCATCACCTTGCCGGGACCAAATACATCGGACGGCAGCCAGCGAAAAGAGCCCCAGTCAACACCGAGCCTCAGATCTGACTCTCGAACCTGAGAGAAACCGCGAATAGAGGACCCATCGAACGTCAGGTTATCATGTGACTTAAGCAAGAACTTCTTGTCGTAATCCAACATGTGGAAGCGGCCTTCCAAATCGGTGAAGCAGACCGTCACCGCCTTCAGTCGCTTTTCGTCATGTAAATATTTAATGTAGTGCTCTTGCAGATCTCCTTCTGAGGTACGCTTAAGAACCTTCTCCTTGGCTTCAAGGTTGAGTTCCTCAAGTTCATCGTAGGGGATTTCCAAAAAGTTCTTGATATAGCCAGCGTTCATGCAATTTCCTTAAAAAAATAGGCCAATTCTCAACAGTACTTCTCACTACTATCTGCGCCAGCAAGGTGCCCATGTGGCGAAGCTAGCGACAAGTACCGGTGAGGGGTAATTAGCTTAATTTTACACCAAAATAAACTAATTATCTTAAAATTAATGCTAAAATATCGCCCTTTAAACCTTATCTGTTTTCAACAAAGCTGACCGCTAGTTCGTCCCAGTTAAATTGAAGGACCTTACCAACCTGAGCGCTAACGCCCTGAATATAGGAAAGTTTTTGCCGATCTTTTGAAATATCGCCTATGGTGTTCGCCAAGGCTTCAACACTTTCCAGACCAAAGAGCAGATCTTGCGATCTTAGAATCTCTCTATGCTCCGGGATATCAGAGGCCAGCACCGCAAGCCCCTCAGCTAGAGCTTCAAGAACAATATTGGGAGAGCCTTCTCCTAGAGAGGGGTGGAGGAGCAGATGGGCCACATTAAATTCCGGGCCCAGATCGTCCTTCCAGCCGAGAAAGTAGACATTTTTTAGACCCGCAAGTTCGGCGCGCTCTTTTAACCTAGCGCAGGCTGGTCCGTCCCCCACAATGCGAAGCTGGGGCGACTCCTGACCAAACCGCTCCTGCAGAAGCTTAAAAACATCCAGAAGAAATTGCATATTTTTTCGTTTTACAAGGTATCCGCCGGCCAAACATTGAAGACATTCGTCTGGTTGCTGCTCCTTCCCTTGCCCCTTTATGGCAACCTCATTCGGTAAGAGTAGCAGGCGCTTTTTCCCTGGATGGCGAAGAAAACTCTCGACCTCAGCTTTCATGCTCTCCGACATGCAAACAATGGTATCGGCCAAGAAAATACCGAGGCGATTGAAGATCCGTTCCGGCCATGTGCCGGCGGCTCGTAAACTGAGCCGCACAAAAAGAAAGATTTCCTGCCGACAAATCACCTTTGCCGGCCACATAGCGACTGCATAGAAGGGGTTGAACGCGACGAAACGTTGGATGCTGTGGGCCCGCCCGGCCCACATAAGCTGCCAAGGCAGGAGAGCGCAGAAAATGAGCCAAAATAGCCCCCCCGACCGTCTCGCCATGGGATGCCAAAGCCTGCGCCAAACAATCGCGTCCCTGAGTGCCGAGGGCGGACGATCCAGACAACAGTACACAATGTCATGCCCGCGCTCCGAAAGCGCGTTCATCAATCGATAAAGCCGTTTGCAGAATCCGCCTGGCTTGTGCGTATAGTAAGCGAATATAATGCGCATGCGCTATGAATAGTTCACCCCCTCTCATTAGCATAATTATCCCCGTCTACAACGAGGAGAAAGCCATTGCCGAGACAATTTCTCGCATATCAAACGTGGCACTTCCTCCGCACGAGGTGCTGGTAATAGATGACGGCAGCACAGATAAGACGGCTGAGGCTGCGCGCCGCGCTGGAGCGACTGTCATCTCTCATCCATACAATATAGGCAATGGCGCCGCGGTAAAAACCGGCATTCGCTCTTCCCGAGGCAAGGTGCTCGTTTTCATGGATGGCGACGGCCAACACGACCCGGGCGACATCCCGCGCCTCTTGGCCCACATTCCGCGCTACCAAATGGTGGTCGGAGCTCGCCAGTCATCTTCGCAAACCCACATTCACCGTTCCCTCGCCAATTCAGTCTACAATGCCTTTGCGTCATTTGTGGCGGAATTCAAGATTGAGGATCTTACTTCCGGTTTTCGAGCCATGCGTCGGCCGGACGCGCTACGATTTTGCGACATGTTTCCAAACCGCTTTTCTTATCCCTCCACATCTACCCTGGCGTTTCTCCGATCAGGACGCGCTATTACCTATATTCCTATCGAAACTAAGTATCGGGTTGGAAAAAGCAAGATTCGCCTCATCCATGACGGCTTTGAGTTTCTCCTTATTATCATAAAAATTGCCATGACCTTTTCGCCTCTCCGAGTTTTTATTCCCGTCAGTTCGTTTCTATTTTTCCTTGGCCTTTTGCGCTACGGATACACCTATCTGTTCTTCAGTCGATTCACTAACATGTCACACCTCCTCATTAATTCTTCAATTATTATTTTTATGCTTGGCCTCATTGCCGAGCAGATTGCCTCGCTGCGGCTCGAAAAGGGAGACAACTTCTTTGAACCCGACGCCGGAGATGAATACGCGTTCTTGGAGCCTTTAGCGCCGGATTAACGCCTCGAAGCTCTTTGCATGCGAAACTCATTGATCATGACGGAATTTTCTTTCCATGCGGATCCATATGCGGAGAGCCGCCCTCAGCAGAGACCTTTTCTTGCAAACCGGCAGGGGTGAAATGTTCCAGGCGCTCGGCCGTGTCATGCACATGATCCGGCTTGAGGCCGAGCTTATTCACCAGGTAGTTCTCCCAGAGCCGATGCGTCCGCACCAAACCTCGGGCCGTAGCCGCTCCCGACTCGCTCAATACGGCTTTACCTTGACCCTGCCGCACCAGTCCATCGGCATTTAGCCCTTTTAATGCGAAATGTGTTACTGAGTTCTTTCCAAAAACAGCAACTAAATCTTGTTCCCGAACTTCTATGAGCGAGCTCTCCTTCTCATTCGCCTCCAACACCCGATACATAAACGCCAAGATATCCTCCCTGCGCACGGTCACCGCCAACCGCCAGCGCCGCACTGTCCGCGCAAACACTCCATGACGGGGGGCAAACAGAGCGCACAGAGCCAAAGTAAAGCCAGCTGCCACCGCAATCATCCCGGCTGCATTAACTGAATTTTGATAACCAAGCCAAATCGGGCCAAAGGCCGCCAACACATAGCCGACGACACAACAAAGCATCGCCAATAGAGCGCTCACCGCCAGTTGAATAGCCAATTTATCGGTGCACAGGCGGGCCGCTCCAGCCGGGCAGATGATCATCGCAATGACAAGGATCGAGCCCACAATCTTGAACGATGCCACCACCGCGCAGGCGACCAGCACCATTAAAACAGTAAAGAGCGCGTTACTATGAAACCCCAACGATGTAGCCAGCGCCGGATCAAAGGTAGCGATTTTTAGCTCCTTATAAAACAGAACGACAAAGATAGAAGCTACTAGCATGACAATAAAGGCCGTCACTACCTCGGCCGGAAACTGACTCAAAGTATCAAGATGCAGCAGCAAAGATAAGTCTCGCGGCGGCGACCAAAAAATGCTCTCCAATTGCCCATGCAATAAACAATCTGCATCGAGGTCAACGCTGCGAGCGGCAGCCTGCTCGAGAAGCAAGACACCCGTCGCAAAAAAGACAGAGAACACAACTCCCATGGCAGCCCCGCTCTCAACTCTTCCATAACGCTTTATCAACTCAATGAGAACTGCGCTCAGAATGCCCGCAGCAGCAGCGCCAATAAACACCGGGACTGAGGCACGGCTGGACGTCACCAAAAAGGCCACAACAATACCCGGTAACACTGAGTGCGAGATTGCATCACCCATCAGGCCGAGACGTCGGAGAACCAAATAGTTGCCGAGCAACGCGCAGGCAACAGATGAAAAGATT
>CAZPBV010000262.1:0-5010 GCA_964584675.1 uncultured Bdellovibrionales bacterium | reverse complement strand
CGATGTTTAACTGACAGATTAAGTCCGGAGGTCCGCGTTATTGCCCCTCTATTGAGGATAATGTCTTTCGATTTGCGGACAAGGAGCGGCATCAGATTTTTCTGGAACCCGAAGGGTTCGAGTCCGATATTGTTTACCCAAACGGCATTTCTACTAGCTTACCATTGGATGTGCAGGAGACTTTCGTTCGGCAAATTCGAGGACTTGAGAATGCGTGCATTGTTCAGCCGGGATACGCGGTAGAGTACGATTTTATTGATCCTCGCGGTCTTAAGCCCACACTTGAGAGCAAGCTCTTCGCGGGGTTTTTCTTGGCTGGGCAAATTAACGGAACATCGGGCTACGAGGAGGCGGCCGGGCAAGGGCTGGTGGCAGGCACCAACGCGGCGTTCGGCGTTTTAGGGCGCGCTCAACTTACGATAGGGCGCGGTCAAGGTTACATAGGAGTCATGATTGATGACCTTACGACCAAAGGAGTTGATGAACCCTACCGAATGTTTACCTCTCGCGCTGAGTATCGCCTCATTTTACGCGAAGATAACGCCGCTGAACGGTTATGTCCGCTTGGAATTGAGTTAGGGCTCGTTGCTCGGGAGCAGCGGGAGTACTTTGAGCATGCGCGCGAAAGTCTGGCGCGCGCGCGCAGCTCTATTTCAAAGCATCGAATTAAACCTACACCGGAAGTCAATGCTTGGCTTGCCTCGCGAGGAAGTGCCGTTCTCAAGGACAGTATTACCATTGCTGACCTGGTGAGGCGCCCTGAATTAACTCTTGACGATATATTGAAGTCTTACCTGCCGCTCGACCTATCGCTCGAGATGATTGTGTCGCTTGAAACAGAATTAAAGTTTAGTGGCTATCTGGCGCGTCAAGAAGAGGACGTGGCGCGGCTCAAGAAGATCGAGGACGAACTCATACCGCCTGATTTCTGTTTTGACAGTGTGCCAAGCTTGCGCACCGAATTTCGGGAAAAGTTTAAGCGCTTTAAGCCCTTCTCTTTAGCCCAAGCCATGCGCATACCGGGGGTTACTCCCAGTGCAATTTCTCTTTTGTCGTTGCAGTTAAAACGCCACGCCCGGGAAAAGTTGGCATCTTAACAATTGAAATTAGGGCGCCCGCAAACGGTTTATGTCGAAGGACATTGAAAGTGTCCGAGGGCATCTCGAACAGTATAAATGTGTAGTGTTGTTAATTGATTACCTCAAAAGCTGAGGCATCGGCCTATCAAAGGGGGAATAGACCTTATCCCCTGTATGAAGACCGGGCGGTAGTATGGAGTTGGCAATGCGGTCTGAAAACTCAACCAGCAAACAAGAAAAGTTAAGCGCTCAAGTGCGGGGGGCGATGAGGCAAAGTTTCAAGTCAGATTATCGGCTATGCCGAAAAGCGGGGTTAACGAGGAAGCAGGCACTAAAGATTTGTCTACGGCGGGCGGTTGAAAGTCAGGAAATGCAGTATTAGCCAGAACTTATCCGCACTGAGGGATAGGTTTGGGCGTGCGGCCGAGCTTGAGCAGTAAAACCTAGCCCCTCCTTGCGAGATTGAGGGGGGCGCTGATACATCCCGGCATTGAAAATATCCGCCCCTCCCCAGAACGACACTGGTGAGAGGCAACTCGATTTGGGCCGCAAAGGCTATTAAGGTCGAACAGATTACTACCATTCGGACCGGGCACTTTCATTGGCCGTCAGTATAGAACCTACTCGGAAAGTCTTCCAAAAAATTCTGTTGAGACCAAACTAGTTTTTCAGGAACAACCAGATTTTTATACGCCTTGGACAGATTCTTAGGAAAAGGGGCCCACTTAACCTCAAGAGCCCAGCGTTGATACGAGTAGAAATCCACCTCACCATGGCGGCTTAAATAATATCCCACACGCTGCTTATGGTCTTCGCTGCGGCGTGCAAGTTCTTCGTGGGAAACAATTTCTGCCAGGTGTTCCTCATGATTTACGGGGGAGGGCATTCCCGCCCATTCGAGGCTGGCCCAATATATGAGAGGATCGGTGAAGTACCATTTCTTGTCGGCTCTTAGACGAGCGGCCCCGGTATTTGGATCTATGGCGTAGCACGTCCTTAAAGCAAAGCAACTTTCAAGCAGCGAAACATACTCAAGGGCTGTATGGTGGGAACCCATCTGAGTTCGCTGTGCCAGTTTTTGCAGACTAAGGGGGGAGCCTGTAGTGAGCGCTATTTGAGACAGGATCTCGCGCAAATACGTCTCTTGTTTTCCTAGTTTAAGCGCGTCCCCGGCAAGCCAGCGCTGATAAATTTCCCAGGCTCTGGAAGGATTGGATCCATTGGGACCTGCCTCGGCAACGGCCAATGGAAAGCCACCTACTCTAAAATACATGCGTAGAGCATCAACGTGCGATAATTTCGGCCACCCGGCTTGAGATCGCATGGCGAGGAATTCTTGAAAACCCATGGGCAGTAGAGCCATCTCTTTTCCGTCCGCCAGACGCCCAGGCATTTGATCCATGCCTTTGCGCAGGTCAAAAGTATTGGATCCGGTGATGACCATGGTGCCTTTAAAGCCAGAATCAATTTCATGCTTAATGGCTCGGGCCCAATCGGAAACAAAAGAAATTTCATCCAACAACACGAACTGACGCTTGTCTCGAATGTGACGCAAAATCTCATGCAAATCCTTAAACGAGGAAATGGTTTCGCAACTTAAGTAGAAGGCATGACGAGGTTGCGGGCAGTTTGAAAGGAGAGATTTTAACCAGGAGCTTTTGCCAACCTGCCGTGGGCCTCTAAGAATATGGAGCCCCGGCTTGAGTGCGATTTGTGGAAAGGGCCTCAAAAATGGCGCTTCCCGGAGAGCTGTCAGATGCCGGTCGTGCTGTTCCCAGCCCTCATTTTCCCAAAATAAATCCACGAGTTAATTGTATTGCCCAAAATTGGGCAGCGTCAAGCCCAAAATTGGGCAGTCGATATTCTAGCCCGGACTTCGGCTGGTGAGAAGTCCGGGCTAGACTACTAGGACCAAAAAAATCGCTGGCCTGAAACCCCCAACGATACCGAAGGCGAGCAGATTTCTGCCCATACCGAATGGTCAGTTACTCAGAACCGGGCATTTTCATTGGCGATCAATATCCTTCACCGACTCTAGGACTGCTTTTACAACCGGGGCATCGGTTGTTGCCGGCTCGCCGCTTCGCGTGATGAGTGTAACCACTTGTTGGCCGGAGAAGCTATGAGCCGTTAGCAGAAAGTGCAGCCTATCGCGCTCGGTGAATTGAGCGCCGTCAGCCATCGAAGAGCCAAATCTGACAGGAATGCTGTCGCGTATAATTGACACTCTCCGCATATCCAGGTGCGCTCCCAAGTAGTCGACAAACATTTTTTTCACCGGAACCGGCTTAGCTTCCGGCTTGGAGGTAGGAACGTTCTTTTCTTTTCTAAGAGCATCGAGAATATCTACTGTTGCAAGCGGGGCGCGTTCTAGTTGGGGGGCGCGAAGAATAGTAATTTTCTGAGCGGGATCGCGCGTAGATATCTCCGCAATGTACCCTCCTTCGACCTTATATGCCCCGACCACTTTTGCTTCAGATGGAGGCGTAAACCCCAACGCCTCTTCAATCGGAATTTGTTTTGAACGAGCAAAGGATGGGACACCGACAAAGAGGGCGTACAAGAAGGCAACCACGCTCCCGAGCAAACCAGCTACAATCACGTAGGAGCGAAGTGCACTGGGCGAAAGCGGCGAAGGTTGAGTGGATACTTGGTATGTCATGGCGTGAATACTATCCCAACCCGTAAATAACAACCACCGGATTAAAAGGAGAATCTATGCTTGCCACCGATATTCATACGGCCACTGAAAGTATATAAAGACTTGGGAAGGCGCTATGTGCTATTTCTTACGCTCATGAGCAGCTTAAATTCCATCATCATCGGTCGCGCCCTTGTTGTATGCCTGCTGGCATCCTTACACTTGTTCATAACCCCCAAGTGCTATGCCGGCGATGCCGCCACGGTCATTTTTGAAAGCGGCCAAGTGGTAAAAATTGACGATGGTTTTCGTCAAATTGTGGATGCCATGAGGTCACTCAATGGATCAAGCGCTCATCACAAAATTGTTGAGCTGAACATAGGAGGCGGAAGCTTTCTCTTAAATGTGGCTGAAGTGGTGATTGTATGCCGGGATGCCTGCGATCCGTTAACAGTGCTTCACCAGCTCGACCCGCGTCGCGGGGGCGCCAAATCGAATGTGACAGTTAACGAGGCCGGGCGGTAAATCCAGCGCCGCGCTTTTGCGTTAACGCTCTTGGAGTAGAAAATCTTCTATACTGAGGCTTGCAACCTGCCGCGTGTCAATTTTATTACTGCATATGACGTTGAGATTTACCTTTGGCAAATCGCGGGCTAGAAATTGAAACTCAAACGGGCTTGCTTGACCGCCCTTTACTTCGAGCCAATTTTTGGCATTTAACACAAAGTCTATTTCATGTTCTCCGTTGCTCCAAAATGCGAGGAATTCGGGAATAAGCTCGCCGCGCTTTGCCCTTCGGCGCCATGTTTCTTGTGCTACCAGCCACTCCAGCCAGCATGACTGCTCCTGTTCCGGCAGCGCCAGGAAATCCAGCGGGGATTTGAGGGGTCGCGCATGAAAAGAGTTTGCCGCAAGCAAATTGATAAAATGAAATTTACAAGCCTTCCGTCTCAGTGCGGTCTGTTTGTTGTAATCCCACAGATATGAAGGCGCTATACATAGAAGATCTCCTAGCAAATCAACGTACTGGGCGGCCAAAGTGTTACTCGCTAGACCCGCATCACGAGCAAGTTTGGTAAACCCCACTTGGTTACCACCACCTCGATGAATTACCTCCAAGATAGCAAGAAGCGACTCGCGCATTCGGCCGCTTCGAGCAAATTCTCCTATGACCCAATCCCTAATCATTTCAAAAATGTAGGGCGGCACAGACCCCGAAGAAAGGATCTCAGAGCAAGCGGCCGGACATCCGCCGGAGATAATATATGCTGGTATAAGAGCCTCGGCAGA
>CAZPBV010000261.1:0-5010 GCA_964584675.1 uncultured Bdellovibrionales bacterium | reverse complement strand
ACCTATGCACATGAGTGTCGCGGTGGGAACGCCGGTGGTCGCCATGTTTTTAGCATCTGCTTTTAGCTTTGAGACAGGGCCTTATAGCGAGGGAAACATCGTGCTGCAACCGGTGATTGGTTGCGGTCCCTGTAACCCGAATAAAACCTGCGCGGGGCTCGAATGCCACGACAGCATAGATCCCAAGCTGGTTGCGCACCTCACCATGAGGCGTTTGAAAGAGGATTTTCAAGAAGTACCCGATTCAATCGCGGATCCATCGAAAATTATTGTATATCGTTCCGGCTTTGACGAATTTGGCTTTTGTGACTTTAGGCCTCTTAATTCGTCGCGATACGATCCGATGCAATTCTATCGTGATGCCTATCGTAAGATGTGGCTTGACGATTTGGGTGGATTTTCACGGGATTTAGAACGAAGTCGGACTGACCTTTCGCTGTCGGCATTATCGATTCTTGACGGTCCTTTGGTCGGACTCAACGAGACTGCTCGCTTGGCCGAGGAAGGGGCTCGTTTGATCACTATTCTCACGCAACTTATCACCGACCCCAGCTCTTCCACTCATGTGTTGGGAGAGACGAATAGGCAAATTAACGAGCTGGATCGGAAAATCGAGGAAATGGGGTTTCACTACTCGCACCTTGGACCGGTGACCCGCATGTTTGTGTTTGCCAAGGAAAATCTTTCTGGATCCGATGCCCTTGATTTGGCATCACAAATGGGAAGGATATACCAGGATCTTAAGCGTCGCTGCGGAAAATTGAATTATTATGCGAGTCACTAACTATTCGGTTTCATTAGGGTGAAAATATGGTTTCAGTACGAATCAATGGCTCAGAATCGGGAATCATGGGCAATAACCTTTCGAGACTCTCCGAGTTAGTTGAGCTTATTAAGGCTTCCATCGATCCGGAACACATGATCACTTCGATATTGGTCAACGGGAGAGAGTTGAGCGATGCTGAGTGGGCAGCGTCGGTTTCCCAGTTTGGTACATCCATTCTTGAGATTGAGACGGATACACCGGAGCGATTTGTCGAAGACCGAATGGCGTGCGCCGCCGATGTAGTGCGAACGTGCTATTTTGAATTCCGCGATGCCCGTAAGTGTTTTCAATCGGGAGACATGGTTGAGGGAAATCAAAGGCTGTTAAAGGCGGTGAACACCGCCCGCGCGTTTTTCGACTGGTATTCATCCATTATGCAGCTCGTGTCCGAGGGAAAGCGGGCGCACTATGACATTTCCAATCAGGTCAAGGAAATCACCGAAATTTGCAAACGCCTCTGTCAGCAGCAGCTTTACCAGTCCTGGTGGGCTCTTGGCGAAACACTTGAAAAAGAGCTCGAACCAAAGCTCGATAAACTTGAAGATCACTGCCGTAAGTTCAACAAACAAGTCTGAGGGATTTCGCCAAAACGTCTCACTCGGTGTGAGAAGTTCGGGCTACCCCACTTTGGCGTGCACTACATCGAGCGCCTCGGCCACTGGAATCCGTTCCTGCCGAGTAGTGTCTCGATCGCGAATGGTAACAGTTTGGTCTTGAAGTGTTTGATGGTCAACCGTTATGCAAAAAGGGGTCCCCACTTCATCGTGACGGGCATAGCGTTTCCCAATTGACTGTTGTTCGTCGTAGCGCGCATTGAGGCCGGCCTTCAGAAATTGATTGACAATTGAACGCCCCACCTCCGGCAAACCGTCCTTTTTTATCAGCGGCAATATGGCTGCTTTATAGGGCGCAATGCGCGGATGAATTTTTAATATTACACGCGTTTTTTCCCGGCCATCGGCGTCAACACCTTCTTCTTCCGCGTAAGCATCGAGGAGACACGCCAGCACAGCCCGTGTGAGCCCGGCGGCGGGCTCAATTACGTAGGGTGTATAGCGCCACCCGGCCTTGCCTGATTCGGGGTCGTTTTTCTGTTGATCAAAATAGGTGAGCTTAACTCCAGATTCTGCGCTATGGCTCTTTAAGTCATAATCCGTTCGCGAAGCTATCCCTTCAAGTTCATCCCAGCCCCATGGATAGTTGAATTCAACGTCATAGCAATTGCTTGCGTAGTGAGCGAGCTCATCCGGGCCGTGCTGTCTCAGGCGTAAAGAATCCGGACTATTGAGGAAGCTCCTCCACCAATTCATTCGGGCATTTGTCCAGTAATCAAGAGCAGCTTCGTGTGTGCCTGGCTCAACAAAGTACTCCATCTCCATCTGCTCAAATTCACAGGTGCGGAATACAAACTTCTCGGTAGTTATTTCGTTGCGGAACGACTTGCCGATCTGCGCAATGCCGAAAGGAATTTTGGGAGACACACTTTGAATGACATTCTGAAACTGCACAAACATGGCCTGAGCCGTTTCGGGGCGAAGGTAGATAGCGGTTTCCTTGATAACCTGCTCGAGCGTGGCACGCAGTTCCTGACGCGAAAGATTCTTGGCTTGAATCTCGTTGACGATAGATTCAAGCGGGTCAACCGGCCCAATGGAGGTGCGAAACATGAGATTAAATTGACGTTCGTCGGATAAATCAGAGCCTCCGCAATGTGGGCACACATATCCGCATTCCCCCCCTCTTCCCTTCAGCTCGGGTTCGCCCGCCCGCCCGCCCTTATGGTAGGTGACGACCGAGCCGGGACCCATTTTAGGAGCCTTGTCAGCACGAAAGCGTTCTTTGCAGTTGCGGCAGTCAACGAGCGGGTCCGAAAAGCCCGCTAGATGGCCGCTTGCCTTCCAAACATTCGGGTGCATGAGTATTGAGGCGTCGATTCCGACAATGTCCTCGCGCTCGTGAACCATTGACCTCCACCAGTAATTGGCAAGGTTGCGTTTTAGCTCGACACCGAGCGGGCCGTAATCATAGGCGCTCTTCAAGCCCCCATAAATTTCGCTGCTCTGAAAAATGAAACCGCGCCGTTTGCACAAAGAGACAACTTTAGAAAGGAGATCGAGTTCTGCCATAGATACCTATTGATTTGCTTGAGTCGCGTCTTGAGATCCCGTGTGTTTACGCAGTGCCTCGTGAGTTGGGCGGGAATACTGGGATATCTCCCAATTTGTGGAAGAAGATACTTCTTCATAAACTGTATTTCGTTCCTGCGGCTCGCGCCCTGCCTGCCTGATGATATGGCAAAGTTCATCGGTGCTTAGGGATTGGGGCGATTGAGAGCCGGCCATGTGGTATATTTTTTCCTCTGTTACCGTGCCATCAATGTCATTAGCCCCAAAAAGCTGCGCCATTTGTGCGGTCTTGATACCGAGCATGACCCAGTATGCTTTGATGTGCCGGATGTTGTGAAGCATCAGGCGGCTCGCCGCGATAACCCGCAAATCATCCACTCCCGTCGGCGGCAAAAGCCGCTCCATCCGATTTCCTTCGGGATGAAACGCAAGCGGAACAAAGACCTGAAATCCTCCCGTTTCTTCTTGGAGATCTCGCAGCTCCAAAAGATGATGCACTCTCTCTTCAATGGTTTCTATAGTTCCATAGAGCATGGTGCAGTTGGTGCGAAGTCCAAGGCGATGAGCAACTCGGTGCACTTGCAGCCATCCTTGCGCGTCGACCTTGTCGCGACATATTTTTTTTCGAACTCGCGGCGAGAAGATCTCGGCTCCACCGCCAGGCAAGGATCCCAATCCCGACTGAATGAGGCTCGACAGAACCTCCTCGTAGGACATGTTAAATTTTTCTGAAAAGTAGTGTATTTCGACCGCGGTAAAAGCCTTAATATGGAGAGCTGGAAACTCGGACTTAATCATGCCAAGAAGGTCCTGATAATACTGAAAAGGCAAATTGGGGTTAAGTCCATTGACAATATGAATCTCGGTCATCCCCGGCCTATAACGTTCTGAAATCCAATGCCGTGCTTGCGGGATGGTCATGGTATATGCAAGCGGCATTCCTTCTTGGAGTCGGGCAAATGAGCAAAATAAGCAATCCGCCTCGCACACATTGGTGGCATTCAAGTGCAGATTACGATTGAAATAGGTTACTCTGCCATGGAGGCGTTCCCGCGCCCGATTGGCCATGGCCCCGATAGATAGGAAATCGGGATGGCGGAACAGGGTGCAGCCGTCTTCCAAGCTGAGCGGGACACCGCTACCAATCTTGTCGTTAATACGAGAAAGTTCACTATCCATGTTAACTCGCTGTGCTTGCAGGTGCCGTACCTGCTTTAATCGTCTTTTCAAGGTTTGTTATTTTGCTACTCAATTCCGATCGCTTGTCTCCCAAATCTTGGGCGCGACGAAATGCGATAAGTGAGTTCTTGTAATCCTTTTCAAATTCGTAAGCGGTGCCAAGCGTTACGTATACCTCGCTGTTCGGTTTCACCTGAAGCGCGCGCTTTGCAGTACTGATGGCTTCTTGGGGTTTCCCGTTGGCAAGAAATATTGCGCTTAAACTTGCCAACGCGGCCCCATCTTTCGGATTGAGCTCCACGGCCTGCAGAAACATGCGCTCCGCATCCTGGGGCCTACTGAGCAAGGCGTAAACAGTTGCCAGTTTCTGCGATAGTCCAGGAAACTGAGGTTCGAGTTTTATAGCCTTTTCATAGGCGGCGGCGGCCTGAGCTGGCTGTTTACCTGAAAAATAAGCATCGCCAAGGCGCAAAAAAAGCCCGCCATCCTGATTGTATGCCTGAGTGTACTGTTCGAGTAGTTCAATAGCTTCCCTCTCTCGCCTTTGAGTGAGAAACAAACTGGAAAGATTGAAAGCTGCCGTCAGGTTTTTGCGATCGGCGCCTAAAGCTTTGCGAAAAAATTCTTCTGCTTGCGCATAGTTTTTTGCTTTCAGAGCTGCAACCCCCTTTTCATTGAGCTCCAAGGAACGCGGATCCCCGGCATCCTCCTTGACTAGTTTGGACGACGCAGCACCCGCTTCCTTTGGCGGCTGGGGGGCGGCGAAGGCTTTTGAACATTCTGGATACACGCCAACGAAACCTATCAGAACAATCATTGCGTATCTGAGTAACAAAGAGAATGTTTTCATGCGTGGCTCCAAGTCATCAAATGAACGGT
>CAZPBV010000260.1:0-5037 GCA_964584675.1 uncultured Bdellovibrionales bacterium | reverse complement strand
AGGGGGCGCTCCCCATGGCGCCCCAAACGGAGGTCCCGGATACTCGATCCCGCCGGAGTTTAGTTCTCACAAACACGTTCGGGGAGTTCTTGGTATGTCTCGCCGCCCCGATTTTCTAAATCCTGGGCGGCGCTCCAACGGCGGACAGTTTCATATTCTATTAGGAGATGCTCCCCAGATGGACGGCTCGTATACAGTTTTTGGCAAGCTCACCAAGGGAAGTGAGGTTCTCGAAAACCTTGCGCGGGGTGACATTATCGAAAGTGTGCGAGTATATGTTCGGAAAGGGCCATCATAATGCCTCACTTATAGATCCGGCGATTCTAAGTACGAGGCAGCATCTGGTTCTTTATGATAATCTGAGTTTGGCTTAGTTCCTTTGACAAAGTACTCATATATCGCCCCAGCCGCATTCGGCTCCGTTTCAACTCCGGTTGCTTTATCAACCCAGTATCCTTCAACATCTGACGGAACCTGAAAGTCAGCCGGCTCCAATTTTTCTGGTGGGATATATTCAATGCCAAGGCGCTGGGCCTCCGCTTTGGTCTCCTGCTCTAGCTTACGATAATCCTCTTGGTCACGATAATTCAAAAAATCACGCATGAAGTACAAAAATACAGGTGCAGCAACCCTTCCGCCCGTCTCCTTATCGCCGATGCGTTTCTTTTGATCAAAACCTATCCATACACCACAGGCCCATTGCGGTGTAAATCCAATAAACCATGTATCCATTTCATCGTTTGAGGTGCCGGTCTTGCCGGCCGCGGGACGTTCCAGTTCTTTTACCCGATACCCGGTGCCGTGCTCTACGACCCCGCGCATCATGTTGCTCATTACATACGCGCTTCCTTCACTCAAAACTTGTTTAGCCGAAGAAAGTTTCTCTGCCTCATAGTCATATAGCACCCGCCCCAAGCGATCGACTATTTTGGTGACGAAAACGCTTTCCATGAGCACTCCCCGCGCCGCAAAGACTCCGTAAGCGCGAGTAAGCTCAAGAAGGGTAACCTCGCTACTGCCAAGGGCTAAAGAAAGATTGCGCCCGAGGGGACTTTCAATGCCAAGCTTACGCGCATATTGAATGACCGCGTCCACCCCAATTCGCGAAACAATGTCAGCCGAGACAAGATTCCGGGATTTTTCAAGAGCCACCCGCAATGTAATGCCGCCAAGAAACTTGCTATCGAAATTCGACGGCGTCCAAAACTGGTCCCCAACCCGAAATGTGCGAGGCAGGTCATACACTATGGTGGCCGGAGTATACTGGAATCCATCTACAGCGCTCAGATATACTACCGGCTTAAACGTGGACCCCGGTTGACGATACGATTGCGTGGCCCGATTAAATTGACTGCGCTGATAGCTATATCCGCCAACCACTGCTAGTATTTCTCCCGTATACGGATCCACGAGAGTGAGGGCTCCCTCTATATCCGGCGTCTGATCAAGAGAAAACACCAGTTCTCCGCTTTTTTCATCTTTGGCAACCGCGACTTCTATAACATCGCCAATTCGCACACCGGATTCCGGGCTCGCAAACTGAACTCGTTCTTGCTGGTCGAGTCGCTTTTTGGCCCATCCGGCCGACCGAAGGTTTACTTCCCCGCTCAGCCCGCCGAGGTCAACTTGTATCGCTCCGCGACTCGGAATGCTTTTCGTTACCAAAGCCGGATAGGCAGTTTCAGCTGACATCTCGGTTTCCGCTGAAATACTTCCATAGGCATGGATGAACTGATCCCGATCTGCGCCTTTAATGGTGCTTAACGGTCCCCGCCAGCCGCGTCGCTTATCCACTTCTCGCAGCCCTTTACGCAAATTTGCGGTGGCCTGCGCCTCCGCTTTGAGGTCAAGAGCTGTGTAAATCTCAAGTCCATCGGTATCTATATTGAGATTCTTCCACTTCTCGGTGAGGACACGGCGCGCTTCAGAAACATAAAATGGGGCTGCAAAAATGTTCTGCGAGGTCGCCGGATAGACCTTAACTGCTTCGTTCACCGCCTCCTCTTCTTGTTCCGGTGAAATAAATCCGGCCCGTGTCATCAACCGTAGC
Source organism: uncultured Bdellovibrionales bacterium (assembly GCA_964584675.1). Lineage (GTDB taxonomy): Bacteria > Bdellovibrionota_C > UBA2361 > UBA2361 > JBGSMV01 > CAZPBV01. The sequence goes on along the minus strand of CAZPBV010000260.1, from coordinate 2,987 downwards.
ACATCCTTTTGACGGCGCTTTGACTTTTTGGGATTGAGAATAGGCGAATAATCGGTTGGCGCCTTCGGCAGTCCTGCCAGAATGGCGGCCTCGCCCAACGTAAGCTCGTTAAGCTCTTTGTGAAAGTACAAGCGAGCAGCAGCTTTTATACCGTAGGCCGTATTGCCAAAAAAAATTTGATTGAGATAAATCTCAAGTATTCCATCCTTCGTGAGACGGTTCTCCAGTTGATAGGAAAGAATAGCCTCTTTGACTTTGCGCTCTATGCTCTTTTCAGAGGACAAGAGAAGATTTTTTACAACCTGCTGGGTAATGGTCGATCCTCCCTGCTTACTTCGCCCTTCAAGCGTGTTTTTGACAAATGCGCGTAGAATGCTTACCGGATCTATGCCGGGATGCTTATAGAACGACGCGTCTTCAGCGGCCAAGAAAGCATTACGCACTATTTCCGGAATCTCTGAGAGTCGCGCCGGATAGCGTCGCTCACGATAAAACTCTCCCACCAAGGTCCCATCGCGGGCGAATACTCGAGAAACGGCCGGGGGCGTGTAATCTTCGACTCGTTTTAACTGCGGTAAATCGCGAGTGATATAGTTGTAACCCCAGACTGCTACAACTGCTCCAAAAATAACGCCAAGAAATAGAGAATATAAAACAAATAATAGTAACTTACGCAGCATAACCGATACCAGGTTAACCCGCTGATGGTAGCAACTGTAGCCGGTTCAATCTATTTTCGCTACACGCACAAAACGTCTTTCACAACCCTACGGGGATCACGGGGCGACCATGGCGCCGACGGAAGAGTCTGAGCCTTGCGCGGACGAGCTGTTTACGCTTACTAAAGTCTCAATACGAGGCAATACCTTATTCACAACTTCTTGTGGGAGAGTAAAAACATCCGATGAATCTCCGACAACAGCATAGCGCGACGCTTCCGCCGAGTCCTTCGCGCCCGGGCCGCGGTACGGCAAGCCAATAGTCAAAACAACATCGCCCGCAGGAAGATCGGCACGATCGTTGACAGGCTCTGGCGAACCAATGGTAACGGTGACCTTCCCGTATGGGCGGTCAAAGCCGGATTCCTTTGAGTCGGTTAGGAATTGTAGCGCCTTCACCTGAGACAAATCGTTCAGAAACTGGCTGACAAAAGTCTTGTCTCCTGGTTTCTCGTTGACGGTCCATGAATCTTCGGCTCGCGCCAGCACAATACGATCGCTCGTCTCACCCCGCTCCAAAACTACTTTCTGGACTCTATCCACTGGAAAACGAAAAAGCTCATGTTCGCGAAGGTCGTTCACACCCTTTTGTAAACCGGCAAAGGGATCTCCATCCAGCAAAAACACACTGGAGCTGCCTTTCATACCCATATATACGGGATCTAAGGCACCGTCCCTCTTTTCGCCCTTGTGCAGGATCACATCCAGAGGCCCTCGATTGGCAGTATCCTTGAACGATACAACAACATGAAATTGAGGCTCAGAAAGTCCAAAGGAACCCGTTTGGGCAGCCTCGCCATCAAAGAACTCCTTTACTCGAATGGTTCGAAGAGCCCGCAGCCACTCGGAAATAGCCTGCTGCGAAGCCTGGGTAGCAACGGGACTAGTCAGTTTCCAGGACGACTCTTTCAACAATGACTTTTTTGCGTCCTTTCCGTCCGCCACGTCTTCGCGAGGCTCAAACGCCAGAGAGGAACCAGAGGAATCAAACGAAACTCCCTTTACCTCAGAATCGGAAAATTCGATAATCTGGCGCTTTCGAAAAGCGTTCGCTTCCTTGTTCGCCGCCGTATAGGTGGTGTCATTGATCAAAAACAGAGCGGGCGCCGAGTCGGATCCGCGCAGCATTCTCAAATATCGCTCGCCAAGGTATTCATTCTTCTTTCCAAACTGTAGCTCCACCGTCTGAGTGGCTCCGCCGATTTGTTGATATACTACTTTCAACACGAGGGAGGGCTCCTTCAACCCATACACCCCAAGGTCGGGATTCATATCCTCGGCCTTTATCGCCTTTCCTCCTTTCAAAGAGGACAATGCACTCAACAGCGAACCCAAAGTAGTAGAATCTAACGGGGCATCCGGCAGGTTGGCTAGTTGCCAGGATTCCTTGTTCGCAGGGGTACCATGCGAATCATTGCTGTCCTTGCCATCTTTTTCATTGCCACCAAGCTCGGGGGTCTTGGGACTCTTATTTTTAAGGACATAGTTCCCGCCGGAACGACTTACCTCTATCTGTTCTATGCTCTCTCCCCCGACGCCGGTGAGAAGCAGCTCTTCGCGCGCTGTTTGCTCTTCCTTTGGAAGCTCAACCCGAAAGATATAGAAAAGAGCCCCCAGAAGCACCAAACCCAACAAGATAGATTTTCGTAGACTCATAGTCTTGATCACTCCAAGAAAGGCTTCGTTATGAAGCAGTCGCTTCAACCGTTCGGCGGCTCCACCAAAAGAGCAGCCCCAGAACAAGAATGAGCTCAGGAATGAGGAAGCTTGAAGCCAAGATAAAATCAAATGTGTCTCGGGTAATCGGCGCCAGCGAAGCTCGCAGGGACTTTGGACGAATAGAGATCCCCCCCTCTTCCCCCACCAACCAATTTATGGTGTTCAACACAAGATCGCGATTCGAGTAAACAGAAAAATTGGCGTTCAGCACCCAATCGGTGTCGCCGAATACCACGACACGGGAGGCCTTTTCAAACTTCTGATCCGAGGAGTCTCCCTTCTTCTCATCCTTCTGCTCTGGCGAAGCATCATCCGCTAGCTTCTTCTCATAAGCCATCGCCAAAGTCACCGGACCCTTCATATCGCTATCTTCAAGCATGGCCGTAGGCTCGGAAGAATCAAACAAAAGCGCCAAATTGGTTTCGGCCCATGCGGTCGGACCGGTCTTTAACAGCTCAGTATAGGTAGGTCCCGCCGGCGCGTCCGGAGCCTTGGTAACAGAGGAAGACAAGTTAAAAATGGTGACGCTGCTCTTGGTAATGCCTCTGG
>CAZPBV010000259.1:3413-5043 GCA_964584675.1 uncultured Bdellovibrionales bacterium | reverse complement strand
GTACTGCTTCTTCTGAACACAATACTTTGTGGACGTATTTCGTATACGTTGGGCGCTTATGCCGAATCGAGCCCATCAGCATCCGACCAAAGTGCGGTATCCTCGCCGTCGTCGGCATCCGCAATCCCGGTGATCATTGGAGCTCGAAACTCCCAACAATATCGAAACATTATTATTCCCGAACTCTATGTACTCCTCCGGGGAGGGGCCTTTGAGGCACAGCTCTATCAGGCGTTCCCCCAATCACTCCCACCCGCTCCAACGCTACCGTTAGCAGAACAGTTGGTTCAGAAGGCGGACCCATCTCAACGCGACGGGACTCGCCTCCTATGGGAAGGTCAGTCAGTGTGGTGGCGGGGCAAAGTCTATGATGCCACATGTAATTTGAGTTGGGCTCGCGATATAAAGGTTGAGGGGAGTGTTCAAGCCCGTCTCGTGAGAGCGTTCATGATGCCTTCCGAGCCATCCCCGTCGCCGCCGGACCAATATTTTAGAGAAGTCTTTTCAGTTACTTCTCCCGACCCTCTCAAGGGCCTGAGCTATCTTACTTTTCGATTTTTTGGCCTGGAGGAAGATAGTCTCTGGTATTATTCCCCGGCACTAAAGAAAAATAGACAGCTCACTGGCTCCAATCGCGCCGATGCAATTCTTAGCTCGACCGTAAGCTTAGACGATCTTTTCGTATGGTCAGGAAAAGTAGAGCTCAGCGAGTTTTCTAGCGTCAAAGACATCACCGCGATTGCTCCGTTCCAATCGCTGGCTATTGGCGAAGGGCAACCAAACGCAAGGAGTCTTTGTATCGATATATTGCAGGACGGAACAACCAACTCGGATCAGCCCTCCGAGCAACCGGGCCAGGCAATTGGGGGACTCAACGAACTATCCCACGCCTATTTTATCCCCCGCCCTCTCAAGCGTGCCGATCTTCTGCCGAGAGATCCCTTCTCGCTCTATGCGCGCCAAGTCATTTATTTTGATTCCGAGCACAAGCTTCCTCTCTATAAGTTGGTTTATGATCGCAGCGGCGACTTGTGGAAAATAGTCATTGGCGTTATCGGAATGAGCCGCCACCCCCGGGCAGGCCTGGTGCCATATTATTCTCAGATAATCAGTCTCGACAAAATCAACCAGCAAGTAAGCGTTATGTCATTCCGTACGATCTCCGTATGCGATGCTTTCACCGATACTATTCCCCTGTCTTCCTTTGACCCCAGCAAGCTCAACGGGACCTTGTTCGCGCAAGGAGAATAAAGTATCTCGCTGCAATTTTGCCGCGCTCGAACTCCTCCTTCCGTGGAGAAAGGCACGAGCCAACTCAAGCTATCTTTGGCTTCTCTTCCTCCGCCGGGAACATGAGAGAGAGCACAACAGAAAACCCTATAATTGAGCAAATAATCGCCAACGACCATGTGACTGGAAACTTTCCATTAAAAAAATCGTTGAGCCACACCATCTTTGAACCCACAAAGACAAGCACCACACCTAAACCGTACTTGAGCATATGAAACCTATGGTAGACACCCGCCAAGAGAAAATAGAGCGCTCGCAGCCCAAGGATGGCGAACACATTTGAAGTAAAAACAATCAGGGGTTCCTTGGTTAAGGCAAATATCGCGGGGACAGAATCGAC
>CAZPBV010000259.1:1595-3403 GCA_964584675.1 uncultured Bdellovibrionales bacterium | reverse complement strand
ACTTCAACAAAGACAAGCGCCAACAATAGCGGAGTGGCGTAGAGCGTGCCATCTCTGCGGACGAAAAATCGCTGCCCTTCGACGGTTGGCGTAATGGGCAGAAAGCGCTTCAGCATTCTAATGATGAAGTTTCTTGACGGGTCTATTTCCTTCTTAGGCGCAAAAAACATTTTAATGCCGGTTAACATCAAAAACCCGCCGAAAATAACAACCACCAATTCATACTGCATGAGCACCGAACCCAGCGCGATAAATATTGCGCGAAATATGAGCGCCCCAATAATTCCGTAGAAAAGCACCCGATGCTGATACTTTGGCGGAATGGCGAAGAAGGCAAAGATAACTACGAAGATGAAGATGTTGTCTACGGCTAGGGATTTCTCGACAATAAATCCAGTGAGAAACTGGAGCCCCACCAGCCTGGCCAGATCAACATGATCGAGCCCCACCAGCCGTGCATCTTGAGGAAACTTCCATGAGGCGTAGAGAAAAAATAGATAGTTAAAAACGAGCGCTAAACAAACCCAGACGACGCTCCAAACTGCAGCCTCCTTGAACCCAACCTGATGCGCATCCTTATGAAAGACCCCCAGGTCCAACGCAAGATGTCCCATCACGAAAACGATAAACCCTGCGTAAAGCCACCAATAATCCGCAAGGGGAAAAAGAACTATGTCCATCACCTCACTGCACCTATGCCTCTCGTATAGGCTTACCTCACCTACCTTCTTCACAACATAGAGCCTAAAGAGACAAAGGTCGAATAATTAATAGACTAAATTCGCATAGAATAAATCTATGTATGGGAGAAGAGCTTCGTTTGCGCCCGGTCTACAATTGTCTTGACCAATTGATTCTTTAGGCGCCGCTGAACGGAAATGAGATAGAAACGCTCCTTAACAGCATCGGTCTCAGCCACAAGCTCCAGATGAAACTCGCGTTTAACTTCGCCTGCAACAACCGAAGGAACAGGGACGACTCCCTTGCCCTCGCGGGCAACTATCTTCATGAGAGCGCTGTCCTGAAACTCGCCCACGCAGCGCGGGGCAACACCAATCAGATCAAACCACTGATCAATTTCGCGGCGGACAGCGGCATCGGGTGTAGGGAGTAGCAGCGGGGCACCGCTAAGACTTTTAGGAAAGCCCTTCCGATACTGCTTCGCAAGCGCCGCTTGCGCCAAAAAACTAATACCGCACTCGCCCAAAAAGTGGTTATACGCCTTCACTTTAACCGACGGTGGGACCGGCGTATCGGCAATGACAAGGTCAACCTCTGAAATGGCGAGTTCTGCCAATAGACGCTCAGTGCTATCCTCATAGCAACTGACGATAGAAGATGGAGCGGCAAAGGCTGGCTCAAGAATTCTGTAGGATATGCCTTTGGGAACGACATCGGAGATTCCCACCTTCAACTTTCCTGGGTTGGCGATATCTTTGCCGTCCAGGACATCCATAAACTCATTGCAAGCCAAGAAAACTTCTTCGGCGTATCGATAGGCGAGCTTCCCCACATCGGTGAGCCTAAGACTTCTACCTTCGCGAACAAAAAGCTTTTCCCCTAGGGTCTCCTCCAAGACTTTGAGTTGCGCGCTAATAGTGGGCTGCGCAAGTCTCAGTTCTCTACAGGCATCGGTGACGCTCCCTCTCTTTGCCACGCGCCAGAAGTAAAAGAAATGTTGGTAATTGAGCCAGCGCATATATAGAAATTCTCAATACGAGAACAACAAATAATCTAGTAGAACTATGCGATAAGAATGTCAATAATCGTATGTAAGAAAACAAATTGTCATTGAGGAGTTCTACCTA
>CAZPBV010000259.1:0-1585 GCA_964584675.1 uncultured Bdellovibrionales bacterium | reverse complement strand
GTACGGGTTCAGGACAGTGGCGGACTCGATAGCGGAGATGAAGTTAGGCAAATTCACAAGACCTTTGAGTTCGCCCTGGACAGATTTGCGCATGCCATTCGGGAAACAGAGGTATGGTGCACCGACATGAATGGTCCCCGGGGCGGGGTTGATAAGGCATGTCGGGTTCAGCTCAGGCTGCGCCCACGAGGACTGCTCACCGCCAAAGGGATAGGCGGTTCTTTTGTTTTGGCGGCGAGAGATGCCTGCGAAAAAGTGAAGGCGCTTCTTTCAAAAAAGCTGTCAAAGCGCAAGTCGAATCCGCGCAAGCAAATCACTTCACCCGCTTGAGGTGCGAGGCGGCTCGACCGGGCTTCGAGGCACTTTTTCGAGCGGCCGACTGAGGAAGGGCTTTATCAGCCTTATCCAACGAAAGCAGAGAACCATACACTTCCGCGGGAATGGCATCTGCCCATATCATGGTCTCCCCCGCCGGATTGGTCATACCCCATATGGATTCATACGGAATGACACAGGTAAAGTAACTGCCGTTAAATAACAGATCAGTAACGATCTTATCTTCGTTGACCGCTAGGCTTCCTCGAAACCACCTGCTCAATTTAAGCGTAACCGTAGGACTACCCAGCAAATGTTCTGGTAGTTCATAACCTTGGGCCTTCAGGTTGATGTGCACCAGCACATACTCTTGATTATCAAGGAGCTTATTGACCGCTTCAAATTTCTCTTTCGGGGACGCGTTCATATCACGGTATTTGATGAGAGCGCCTTCATTATAGATTGTTAATACTGACCGCCAATTAATAATATGTCCGCCAACATTGTTAAACTCTGAAGGCCACAAATAACAGCAGGGATTTCAGCCTCTTACCAAAAACCACCATTGGTTATCTGCCACCTATGCCTCGTTTGGCATCTTTACTAAAGGGGACCTCTATGATGAGCCGATGGTACCTTCAATAGCTTTTCGGTATGCGTGCTCAGAACGGATCGATCGAACTTGTGGTGCTTGGCCTTATTGCGGCCATGATTGTGGTGCTTGCTATCCCGCTTTTAACCGGATTTGAAGAGCAACAAAGGAATTCACCTTCTTCGGCCGCCGCCAATAACGAGAACATTCAGGCAGTCGTCGTTCCATAGTCAGCTCTCCCAAATCGCTTTCAACTTTACCGCGCTCATTCAACAATATTGCCCATCTCTCTTGCCAGCCGGTCCCGGACGTTCAAAAATGGCGCCGAGGATTTTTATGACCATTATCGATACGCCTTTGCAAAAGGAATCTCGCGACCGCTACCTAACCTATGCCTTAAGCGTTGTTACCGGCCGCGCCCTCCCCGATGTCCGAGACGGACTCAAACCTGTGCAGAGACGCATTCTCTTCACCATGAAGCAATATCTGGCGCTGGACCCTCAAAAGAGCCACCGCAAATCTGCCGCGGTGGTCGGTGAGGTTTTGGCTCGCTTTCATCCCCATGGTGATTCTGCCTGCTATGAAGCCATGGTACGCATGGCCCAAGATTTTTCTCTGCGCTATCCGCTCGTCGACGGACAAGGCAATTTTGGCTCGCTCGATGGAGACAACGCCGCC
>CAZPBV010000258.1:0-5046 GCA_964584675.1 uncultured Bdellovibrionales bacterium | reverse complement strand
ATTTGACGAATTCAAAGGTACCGCCATGCACCGTATTACCGCTCATAGTTGTCAAGGTAGTGTCGCCATTCTCATCAAACGACCAATTTCCTAAAACACCATCGTAGTTCTTTGTGGCAGCAATTTCCTCCAGGACGCGCCGCCGATCCTTTTTCCCCGCACGACCAATCGCGGAAATCACAACACGCGTCGCTTCATACGCATAAGAAGCGTACCCTTCGGGCTCCGATTTGAAACGCTTCTTATAATTCTCGTAAAACTCCTTTCCTTTTCCTGACAGTTGGTTCGCCGGAACACCGCCGAAAGTAACCAAAACATTATTCTCCAGGGTGTCGCGGCCAGCCGCTTCGATAAAGGCATTCTCAAAACATCCATCGGGAACCATAAACTTCGCAGCCACCCCGGCCGCTCTTAGATCTTTAGCCACCTGACCGGCATTCGATTGGGTGGTGCCCCCGAAGTAAACAAGATCCACCGCTTTTTGCTTGATCTTAATTGCCAACGAACGGTAATTCGAGGCCTTGGCATCGATTCCTTCAACCCCGAGAACTTCGAGGCCCAGAGATTTGGCAGTCTTTACAAATATCTCAGCGAGCCCCTTGCCATAGAGCTCACGATCATGAAGAACAAATACCTTATCTAGTCCTTGTCCCAACGCCCATCGTGCCGCCACTACCCCTTGAATATCGTCGGCCGGCACAACCCGAAAAAAATTAATACTGCCTGAGGGACGATAGACTTGCGGCTCATTAGGCTCTCCCTTACCCGGCTTGGTCAGTCCCGGCCAGGTCGCAGCAGGACTAATCATAACGAGCCCAGCCTGGTTGAGTTTAGGCATAGAAATTTTTGCCGCCCCAGAATTATATGTTCCAATATAGGCCACAATATCGGGGTCCTTTATTGCCTTGTCGGCATTGGCGGCCTCGACGGCAGGATCCCAAGCACCCCGCTCGGGCGAGGCATCATCCCAGTCTTCGTACGCAATAGAGAACGATCCTATTTTACCACCGACCTCATCAATCGCCATCTTAATGGCGTTCACCATAGTTGTTGACTGAGCATTGGCGCTCCCTGTTCTGGGAAGGCTTGAAACTATCTTAATGACTTCCTGAGCAAAGCATTCCCAAGTTAAAATTCCCCCGAGGGATATCATGGAACACGCAGCTGAAAAGAATATCCGGAAAGCGATTGATTTCATGTTGCCCCCGCAAGTTCAAAAGATTCTAGTATGTCAGCGACATCCCTCATAAAAGGCCATTTGGAGTATTTTTTCAAGTATCAAGCATCATGACAGTTATGTCGGAGGAAATGCCTCGTCCCAATCTGCTCGCAAGTGCTCTTATTATTGTCTTGGCCCTCGGCGCTCGCTTTTGCCTGTACCCGTATGAGAGTCAAGATTTCCGTGACTTTATTGCTCCATGGATAGAATACATCAGGGCCCATGGGGGTATCCTGGCGCTGAAGGACCCTTTTTCAAATTATAATCCGCCCTACCTCTACCTTCTTACTCTCGCCAGCTATGCGCCGCCCGCTATCCCGTCAATTGTGCTTGTAAAATCTATGTCTGTTTTTTTTGATGTCGTGGCGGCTTTAGGATGCGCTGCCGTCGCGCGAGCAACCCGACTCTCGCCGTCATCTCAATTCATGGTTTTTGTGTCCGTACTATTTTGCCCTACGGCTATCCTGAACTCGGCTGCTTGGGGTCAATGCGACTCAATTTACGGCGCATTTATTATATTATCGGTCGTGTGCTTAGCGCGCGAAATGCCGTGGAAAGCATGCGTGCTTTATGGAATAGCGCTTAGTTTCAAACTTCAGGCAATCTTCCTCGCTCCGGCCATCGTCATACTCCTCAGTCGTTCACGTTTGCGTTGGTTCCATTTGACGGCTATCCCCGCGACCTACTGCTTACTACTCGCGCCGGCGTTTTATGCCGGACGAGATATCCCCTCTCTCGTGTCTATTTACTGGCAACAAGCGCACAATTACTCATCTCTCAGCATGAACGCGCCGAACCTCTACCAGTTGTTCCCTAATACCTATTATCGACTCCTCTATCCCCTTGGCTTAGTCGGTACCGCATCCTTTTTTGTCGTTATTGTCGCCTTGGTAGTTGCACATCGCGTTCACTTTACCCCTCAGAGGGTCATTTTGGTGACTACTCTGGCCCTTATTGGCTGCCCTTTCCTTCTGCCAAAAATGCACGATCGCTACTTCTTTGGCGCTGATTTGATGACGATAGTCTATGCCTTTACGTTTCCAGCTTATTATTTAGTGCCCGTTCTTGTGCAATTGGCGTCATGGGCCGCCTATGCCAGATTCCTATTTGATACCACGACAATTTCCATGCCCATTGCCACTGCGTTCATGGGCATTGCGTTGTCCATGGTAGTGTTTCATTTTGTACGCGATATATATTTACGCCGTACTGAACAGCCCGTTCCGATCGTCAAGGTCGAGTTGGGCACTCTCGCCCAGCAGGCACAGCTTCTGGTGCTGACGGCAGGAATATTGGCTGTTTGGGTCTATGCTCACTCCTACCCAGCGATAAGAACTCGAACTCTGGACTTACTTGGAATCCCAGTCACGGACCTTTCGGGTTCCCTCGTTTCTAGTTCCTTACTTGAGCCGGTTGCCGCCCGCCAAGAATGGGGGTCGCCACTTAAAAACCGAAGCCTTGATGACAGCTCACTGCGCATAGGGGGGCACCTATACTCATCAGGAATTGGCGTGCATGCCAATTCCACTATAACGTTCAATCTGGAGAAACAATTTCGTAGATTCTCTGGTAGCGTCGGAGTCCCTGATTATCTCTCCGAGAATTCCTCTACAACTCTCTATTTCTCCATTGTCGGAGATGGGAGGGTTCTGTTTCGATCTCGGCTCTTTAGACCAAAAATGGAGATAGAATCGTTTAACGTGAGTGTTGCCGAAGTAACTGAATTGCAGCTCGTAGTCAGCGATGCCGGCGACGGAAATAATGCTGACCACGCTGCCTGGTTGGAAATGCAGCTTACGAGATAGTTTAACTGTTACTTGATCAGACCATTACAAATAATTTATTTTTTATTAAGTCCAAAGGCTTGTTCTCGCGTGCGAAAATTCAAACTGTAGGAAACTTCCCCAACCGACTTGATCTGTATTTAACACAGGAATTTCCTTGGGCAGATAATGATTAGCGCGAGCGGCTGGCCGCCCACTCGAATACCATTAATCGCCCACGGACGGCCAGTCCGTCTCCGCGCGATTCTGCTGCTCACTCAGGTACCTTGCAGCATTTGCCAAAAAAGTACGTTCTGTATCAGCAATTTGCTTTTTGCATCGTTCATGAAATATTTCAGACTCATTCCGAAAAGAACAACCACCTTCTCCTGTTCGCCTAACCTTGATAAGCCATGCAGGACAGCTTCTTCGTGCAATATCACTTCTTTGTTAAGCGAAGGGAGCCGCAGCAATAGCTCGCCACCGTTACGATGTGCCGGCAGCCGGGCCTAGTCAACTATGCGAACCTTCACCAACTTTCATGCCCGACTGCTCGGCACCATCAATTTGTTATGCCGCCCTTTTTCTTGTTGTTATACCCACATTACGGTATAGTGGTAATATAGGATGGCAATCAAGACTTTCAAGAACCAGGCGACGGAGGATATCAACTATGGATTATCCTCTAAACAGGCAAGAAGAGTGTTGCCGTCTGAGCTTCATCTGAAAGCTCAGACAAAACTTGCTCGAATTGGGGCGGCAACGAGTTTGAGAGATCTGCAGGAGTTAAAGGGCAATAAATTGGAGGCGCTGAAAGGTGATAGAAAAGGGCAGTATAGTATTCGGATTAATGATCAGTATCGAATTGGCTTCAGATGGGAAGATAAAGACGCTTTTAAGGTAGAGATTGTTGATTATCATTAAGAAGGAGTAAGGCTATGGCTACTAAAAAAGACCATATTACGCCCATTCATCCGGGTTTGGTACTTGAGGATGAGTTGGAGGAGCGCGGAATTTCCCAGGCTGCACTTGCTGAGCGTATCGGTGTACTTCCGAAAACCATCAACGAAATCTGCCGTGGAAAGCGTGGTATCAGCGCAGAAATGGCTATGAAACTCTCGCAAGCACTAGGAGCAAGCCCTCATTTTTGGTTGAATCTTCAGAATAATTGGGAATTGAGTCAGGTCAGTAAATCCAAAAATGAGCGTATAGAGCGCTTTGCGGCATAACATAGTGTGATGGGGCGCAACCCACTCAGACCCAACAATTTTCACTGCCATCGCGCTGGTTGTTATACAACGCGAACCAGTTAATAAGTGTCGACTACCCCTTCGTAAGGTCGCCCTCCGTTCAGCACTCTCTTACATTCGCTCGCGACCCATGAGTGGCTATCCGTTTGCCCGCGCTTCAACGCTGCAATTGCTCTTTCGTCTGTCACGCCACCCAATGCGTGAGCACACGAGTATCGGATCATCCAACTCTCGTTGCTCAGGCCGTCAATAACTGTAGTAAGTGCTTCCGGATCCCTACTTTGGACTAAAGCGACCGCACAAGCTCTCTGAATGTCATTCGGATAGACGGCGATTTCCACGTAGCCGTACGGCTTATGATAATTTGCATCAGCTATAAGCAAGCCTCTTTTCAGCGCTTCGATCGCAGTAGGATTAGTTGTTCCAACTAAGGCGGCTGCCGAATGGCAGCGAACATACACATTATCTGATAGAAGACCGTCGACCAGAATAGGCAATACTCGATCGTCTTGAATACCCCTCAGAGCTGAGATGCAACAGTACTGACGATAGTCACTTGGATGTGTGGCGTGGTAAATTAGCGCATCGATAGCGCTACCATCGGAGGTTCCCCTTAATTGTGCTGCGCAAGAGGAGGCCCTTGTCTGTTCGGGATGAGCAAGGCCCCGAATTAACGCTTCAGTGTTTGCGAGCCCGTGCTGTTGCATAGTTTCCTCCTATCTCTAAGGGGTTATGCAGCTTCCGTGGCAACTCGTAGCAGCAAGAGCGACAGACATAGCTTACAGATCAGCGACAGGAGTTAGCCTACATACTG
>CAZPBV010000257.1:0-5066 GCA_964584675.1 uncultured Bdellovibrionales bacterium | reverse complement strand
TGTTTTCGTAAATACCCCGAGCCCTATGCGAGGGGTATTTATGAAAACACTTCTAGCTCGGGATTTGTCTAGTGAGCAGTCCGGACTAGTTCTAGGAAGTATATGGGAGTTTTTCCGATAGTCGGTCAGGAGATCAAAACCACTGACGATGGCTCAAAGCCTGAGGGCGGGCGTTCGTTTCAGGGCAGGGCTGCTGTCATTACGCTCGGCTGCGCCAAGAATCATGTTGACTCCGAGGTCATGCTTGGCGTGTTGCGGGAAAGCGGGTACGAAGTGGTTCCCGATGTACAGGATGCCGATGTAGCAGTCGTTAATACCTGCGGATTTTTGCAGAGTGCTCTTAAAGAGAGCATCGATTGTGTTTTGGAGGTGGCAGACCTCAAGTCCAACGGGCGGCTGCGTAAACTGATTGTGACCGGCTGCGCGGTATCGCGTTTCCGCGCGGGCGGCGGGGAATCGGGCGGTCGTGATGCGGATATTCAGCGAGCCCTTCCCGAAGTTGACTGCTTTTTGTCGACTGATGAAATCCTCTCTATTGGCCAGGCAGCAGGAGCCCAGCACCGTGAAGCGCTGACAGGATTATTGGCAGAAGCCTCGCGGCCTTATTTTCTTTACGACGACAGCATGCCGCGGCAGTTGGCAACCCGCCCGCACTATGCGTACGTAAAAATTTCTGAGGGATGTAACCGTCCGTGCACCTTCTGCATTATCCCCCACATTCGCGGTCCGCTTCGCAGCCGCGATATTGACTCGGTAGTGCGTGAGGTCGAGACTCTCGGCGCTCAAGGAGTGCGCGAAGTCAATTTAGTGGCCCAGGATTTAACTTCTTATGGAATCGACCATGAGGGGCAGCGCGGATCGCAGCTAATTTCCCTTTTAAAGCAGCTTGACGCCGCGAGCGCCGTTGAATGGATTCGCCTCTTGTACGCCTACCCGGTGGGGTGTGGGCCGGAGCTTCTAAAGACTATTCAGGACCTTCCGCGAGTGTGCAACTATTTGGATATTCCGCTGCAACATGCCAGTGAAAAGGTGCTCGCCCGCATGAAGCGACCGCTGGGGCGTTATGCGCCTCGCGCCTTGGTTGAAATGATGCGCTCCGTGGCACCGCTGGTCGCGATTCGCACCACTTTTATTGTGGGATTTCCAGGAGAGACGGATGCAGATGTCGACGAGCTGGAACAGTTTATTCTGGAGGGCCATTTTTCGAGCGTAGGAATCTTTACCTATTCAAAAGAAGACGGCACTCCGGCCTTTGATTTGGACGGTCATATCAGTGAAAAGGAGAAAAACAAGCGCCGTGATAGGCTCATGAAAGCGCAGCAACGAGTGAATGCGATGCGCCTACAGTCCATGGTGGGCACCGTGATTCCGGTGCTCGTTGAGGGGCCGCATGAAGAGAGCGCGATGCTTCTAACCGGGCGCGCGCCGTTTCAGGCGCCCGAGGTTGATGGCGCTATAATTATTAATGACGTAGATGAGTCCATAGCTGGATCCATAGCGGGTCACATAGTGCAGGCCGAGGTGACCGAGGTTATGGGCTATGATGTCGTAGCTCGCGTAGTGAGCTGCCAGCCGAGGCCGCTCGTTCAGCGCAGCGTTATGACCTCGCAGGAAGGGGCGGATGTACATGCGTAGCTCTTCGGGCAATCCGCAAGGAAATTCAGCCAATGCCAGGGAGCAGAAAAAATTGCGCATTGGAATTTTTGTTATTGCATATAACGCGGTTAATCACCTTATCGATACCATCAACCGCATTCCGCCTGAGGTGCGAGCGGAAGTGGAGGAAATATTTGTCATTGATGATTGTAGCAAGGACAACACCTATTATGCGGCCATTGGCTACAAACACGAGCACCAAGTTGAAAAATTGACCATTCACCGTAATGAGAAGAACCAGGGTTACGGGGGCAACCAGAAAGTTGGCTATCGGTATGCCATTGATAGAGGATTTGACGTCGTAGCCATGGTGCATGGGGACGGCCAGTATGCGCCCGAGGCCTTGCCCGATTTGCTTGAGCCCTTTAAGCGTGGGGAAGCAGACATGGTATTTGGTTCGCGCATGGCCGTTCAGGGAGCGGCGCGCCGGGGCGGAATGCCGCTTTACAAGTTTGTCGGCAATAGGATTCTAACGTTTGTGCAGAACCGTCTATCGGGATTGCAGCTCAGTGAATACCATTCCGGGTATAGGCTCTACTCAACAGAAGCTTTGAAGCGAGTCCCTTTTGAGTCCTTTGTGAATACATGGCACTTTGATACGCAGATAATATTGGCAATGGCCGAGCGGGGGATGAGGATTGTTGAACGACCCATTCCTACCTACTACGGGGATGAAATTTGCCATGTGAACGGCGTTCCTTACGCCTTCAATTGCGTCCTGACGACGTATCGTTTTTATCAGAACCGCAAGCGCAACCTCATGTCCTACCCAGGCCCTCTTGATATTCCTCGGATTAGTCCGATGGGTGTCAACAAAAGTGTTTAGCCCTCCGTCCTCATGCTAGCCGGAGCTATCGGGCACCGCCAGAAGACTGGATCTTAATGGGATTTTCGCAATCTTGATCGCCTTGAGCGCACGGCCACTTGTTATGCACGAGCACTCCTTCAGCATAATAGGTATGGTACGGCTCGACTTCCAAATTATAAACAGTACGTGCTTGATCGATATTCCTGATGTTTTCGATTGGTAAGTTCCCGTCCCGAGTGAACAGTTCGTCCCCGACCCCAGCGCGCCCAATCTCCATCCACTCACCATTTACAAAAAATGGGTGTTGCGGTGTAACGCCAATTTTTCCGTTAATCAGCAAATAGCTCGCGCTCCCATGAATGAATTTCTTTGAAACTATTCCGACCGCGTTCTCTCCCGTTTGTTCGTCGTAGCTCCAAACCGGATCGCCAATTTTTAGTTCCTCAATCGAGACCTCGCCTGACGGGGTGTCAATAGCGGTTCCTCCTACAAAACAGGTCATGGTGTGGCACGCTCCGTCCTGACAAGTTCCCCATGGGCAGCGAACATTCGAAGACTCAATGACCCCGCCCGAACCGCAGGTGTATTCAATGACCTCAACATCTGACGTGCAATAGTCTTGGTTGTTGAGCGTGTAGCGGTATCCTCCGTTCTGAGACCACGTTAAGCCGCTTTGAACTATAGTGCGAACTCGTATATCGGTTCCGTCCGGGTCAATGCACTCCGAAGGCATCTCCGAATCGCAGGCGCCGTTCGAACAAAAAAATCTGCATTGAATCTGCTGTGTGGCGGGTTCATCTCCCGAACAAAGGTTTTCAACGACGGTGTGTGAATCGCTGCAGTAGTCCGCATGAGCCTCGCTCCACTCGCCATTCGCCATTGGGTGAGTATATACCGACCCGGCATGCCGTTCCGGATAAGCATCTAGGGCATCGGTATCAAAACAATCGGGTAGAGTCGGCGGGGGCGGCGCCGAAGGAGTGCCTACCGGAGGCGGCGTGGGCATAGACTTGCATTTTGCGCCGGTTGAATTGGGATGATCCTCGCAGCCGAAATCACAGAGTACTAAATGGTCATCACCCTGATTATTTCGACAAACCGCCTCGCGCAAAAATGTGCCGTAAGGAGGGATATTGGGAGTGCACTGATCATATCTAATGTTGCGATACCGATACCCCGGAGGCTGCGGAATGGGGTAGGGGGCCCACTCAACAAAGCTGCCCTCAAACTCGGAGTCTCCGCCATCATGATCAACGCACTGCGGCATGGGACTGCCGCAGTAGCCGACTACCCCCACCCCGCGAATAACTTTTGTCTGACAAAATCCTCCTCCGCAACTAGCCTCGCTTTCCTGCGGTTGGGAGTTAGAACAATATTGTTCCCTCACGCCACGCGAATTGTTGGCGCAGGAATCCAGCCGCTTCTGACCGCCAGGGAGAGTTAGATAGCCGGCGACTGCCGGATCGAAACCATCGCTATCAATGCACGGATTTTCCCCAAGACATTTCCCATTGCCGCAACCATTTTGACATGTCACGGTTTCCCTTTGATAGAATCCCGCCGAGCAGTAGCCCTCAGTTAAGACGCTCTCGCTACAACTATCGCTAAAGTCATAACTGTGGTCGCCGATTTCCACATGAACGGTACCGGCAACACTGTAATCTTTTCCGTTGTCGCTGTCGGCGCATGTGCCTGAACCGAGAGGTAGATCCTGGGCAGCCTGTCCGAAATTCGAGGTGCTACACTTTCCATCGGAGCATCCGTCATTGCATTGGAGTAATGCAGCCCACGGGGACTTCATGGTAAATAAATTGAGCGTAAAAAATTCCACCAATTGACTATTCGAATAGCAGGTGTCCGTGAGGGTGATGTCCATGGGATTGGACCCCTGGCTTGTCCAGCGTATGGTTCCCCGTGTTGTTGGATTGATGCCTTGCGTAGAAGCGACTTCGTCACTGTCGGTAACGAGCGGGCTTAGACAGACCCCCTGATCGCAGGCGCAGGAGACAAGCTCCGAACTGAGCGAGCCGCCCGAACAGGCATATTCGAACAGCGTCGAGCTGCTGCTGCAAACATCCGGCAAGGTTTGTGACCCATAGGTGACGGTTCCTCTCGTGCCGTTGTTATAGCCGCCGTCGGTATCGCTGCAGGAGCTCTGAGGGGGGCCTTCAGAATTTACCGTCAAGGTATCCCGTAACCGCAAGGGAGAATCCTGATTCCCGGTAGGAAAGATGCTTGAATGAAGAGGGGCCCTCAAAAAATTTGCGTTTTCAGTGAGATCCCACACCGTTCCGGTGATATCCATAATTTCAGCCGGATCGCTGGTATGATTGAGGCCGAGCAAATGCCCGCATTCGTGAGACGCAGTGTGGCCCAGTATCCTGGCCACTTCCGCGGCGCTGAGATGCAGCTGTATGTAACCTTCAATTGATCCAACATAGACAATAGCGTTGTCCGTCTGGTTCGAGTTGTACTCGTCAACATTATCTGCCAGGCCCAACAAGGCAGGGTCACTTCCGCCAAAATAGATCGTCGTATACGGGGCGGTCGGCAAGGCCCCGTCCGTAGTATACACATCAACTCCAAGCCCTTCGTAATCTTC
>CAZPBV010000256.1:3763-5101 GCA_964584675.1 uncultured Bdellovibrionales bacterium | reverse complement strand
GCATCATTTTTGCCACCTTGCGTCCCTCGCGAACGGCATAATTGGTGCCGCGATCTTCAGGATACACCTGCGCCATCGTGCACAACCATAGTCCCTCAATAGGGCAGCGGTGCGCAGGGATTGAGGCGGTATAGCGTTTGGTGATTACCGGCTGACTATAGGGCGCGCGCCACACGGCGAATCCCCTTACCCATGCCTCCGAGAACTCAGGAAACATACGCTTGAGATGAGGCAAACAATACTGGAGAGCCTCGTCGTCGGAGGCCTGATAGAGGGAATCGCTTGTGGGCAGGTACTTTGATAGATAGGCAATGCGCTCATTCCCGTAGTTCTGAGGGTCGTCAAGATTGGTGTGCTCTATGACGCCAACGAATGGAAAGGTCGGATCGGCAACATTGAGCCAGTACGTATTGGATAAACTATTGCTGAGCCGAAGCACCACGCACACATTGCCAAGGTAGCGGACACCTTCACATTGGGCCCGATAATCACCCGGCAAATCCGGAACCATGCCGACAAATGGCGGCAATGGGACAGTGACCAGTGCCTGCGGCACAGGAATCTCCGCCCCCTTGACGACCAAAGCTCTTACCCGGCCCGATTGGCAAACGACTTTCTCTACCGGGGATTCCGTATGAATAACTACCCCCATGCGTGTAAGCTCTGCCTGGATAGCGCTGACAAGACCGCCGAAACTGCCCCCAAAGTAGACAAGTTCCTCGCCCCCGCCCTTACCCCTGCTTCCACCGCGCAACTTGAGCTTGTTCCAAAACCACACCGCCGATACATGCTCAGCCTCAGGACCAAACTTCCCCTTCAAAAGAGGCCGCCAAATTGCGTCAAACGCTCTTTTCCCGCCATAGCGAGTTATCCACTCTTCAGCTGATTGATCCTCCAACGCCCTCCAGTCGTTAATGGCGCGAGCATAAAGCGCCATGCAGCCGGTGCGAACGCGGTCAACCAGCGGAATAGCGGAGAATCGCAACAAATCCCAAGGAGAGCTTAACCTGAAAATTGAATTGGCATAGAACAAACCGGTACGAGACCTTAGGCGTTTGAGTCGATGAGATAGGCCAAGCTCCTGAATGAGCCCGAGGATATCCGTATCCGAGGTAAACCAGTGGTGATAAAACTTTTCAATCAACACCCCCGGGGAAATTTCAAACGTTCCCGCCAAACCGCCAAGGGCGGCTTCGGACTCAAATATCCGCACCTGCCGCCCCGCGCGAGCCAGCTCAAATGCCGCTGCAAGACCAGAAAAGCCTCCGCCCACGACTGCTATCTCGCCCGACGCCTTCATCAGCAAACAATAATTTTAGCTGCGCTGTGATGCAATGA
>CAZPBV010000256.1:2139-3753 GCA_964584675.1 uncultured Bdellovibrionales bacterium | reverse complement strand
TGCCCGCAAAAAATAATTCTATTCTCAAGACACAGACTCAGACATCACCAAGCTCACCGGAAGATCTCGCTCTACGAGGCGGTGCGCACTTATAGGATCTATTCCCTCTGATACGAGCGCACGACAGAGAACGATCTCGGGACGCTGCGATCTTAAATACTCTATTGCTCGTTGCCTCATCACACAAGGAGGGATCGCCCCCGTCATCCACCGTCTCATGACGCTTTCCGAAAGTCGAACCTTCATATTCATAAGGTACACAGCAATTTGAGTGGAACTCCAAACCGGGTGGTCGATGCGAGCCTGTACGAACGCGTCATACTCGCTTACCGCAAATTGTCTCTTGCCGCGAGGAAGACAGCATAGGCGGATTCTCTTATCGAATTCAGAATATCGACTCCCTATAATTCCGCGAAAGGCTTTAACATCAGGAAGTGAGCTAATCACGAAACTGTCCTTGTCCTTATTCCCACCGTCAATATGACCAAAAATGCCCAGCTCTGCGCACAAGACGGCCACATCCTCAAGCATCTTTCGACGGCCACATTTAGTAAAACGTACCGAACGAGCGGAGACCACCCCTGCTTGATCGGTAAACCCTTGAAGAAAAGCCCGCTTTTCTTTATGAGTCATCAGGTATACCCACGGCAATCTCGAATACCCAAGAGTCAGCTCCGAAAGCAATCCTGAAAGCTCGATGGATTGAACTTTCACCTTGTAAAGCAAGGTAGAACTTGTTGAAAATTTCCGTGTGCCCCGCCGGCCTGAAATTCCAATTGCGGCAAGCGCCGCTACGGTACGCTCGATAACAAGTCTGTCTCGATGATGAAGAGCCACCCGTGTTGAAGTTGACTCGCCTCTCGCAGCTCCAAGGCGCGATCCGAGAAGGTAGGCAAAGGACGTAGATGCCCCTGAAGGAACCATGACTCGACTATGGTCTTTAAGGCGCTTTGTGGGGAGAACATTTCGAATATCAGCAGGCAACACGTTGGGGGTACCCCAGCTAGCGGCCTGAGATTCTGATATTCGCCCATCTGGAAACTTGGCCAGAAGGTCAGGAACCCTATATCCCAGTTGTTTGAGTGTTACTACTTCAGCATAGAGCGCAAACGCTCGCTCGGCCCTATCTGCCGCAACGCGCAATTCATTTCCCCGTCCGGCCGCCACATAATCCCGAGAGAGCGAGTCCAAGGCCTTATCTAAGATTTTTCTCACGCGAGTAATGATTGGAGGTTCCGAGGGAGGAATGACAACCTCTGTCCTTCCCAGCGGCTCACACAGAATGAGGCCGAACGGAACCCCCAAGGTCGCTTTCCACGATTTGGTATTGGATTGCGCCTCGCTGCCACTCGGATTGAACCCGCGAAAAATTGGACGCGAAAGATGTCTTAGGCGCTCGGGAGTAGAGTCCAGACCCTGTATCGCGCTCGCTTGGGCATAAAGCCTATGGGCAATCAATTTTCCAGCAAGAACCGGAAAGCGACTCTTTATAATATCTAAGGTGAGAGCGGCACTTTTCGGATTTATTTGATCCCTGAACGAAAAGTACTCCCGTGTTGTTAACTGAAACCGTAGATAGGGAACCGCGTCTCTGACTTCAATGGAGATCCGGTC
>CAZPBV010000256.1:0-2129 GCA_964584675.1 uncultured Bdellovibrionales bacterium | reverse complement strand
GGAAGCACTGAGCCTGAGTCCCAAACCTATGACCGGGTATCCGAACCCCACTCCTTCTAGAAACCACCATTTGGGCCATAACTCTCCCTTCAATCTATATTAGAATACTCTACCATAAGGACTATTCAACTCCGCCCCCGACTAACCGGCTCACCCAGGGGATATTGGCCGCCAATGAAAGCCCTGGTTCGGGATGGATATAATGCGCTCCACCTTCAGATATCTATTCGCCGGCGCTAACCGAATAGTTGTGTTACTAATGCCAAACCAGTAGACTAATATTAGTGCTGCGACGGCGTTCTTAGTGGTTGTTGGTCTTATCTTTCGCTCTTTCATCCGCATTCCCATAGCTATCTGCTTCTCTAACGAGTTGAGTCACTTGCCACATAATGATTGAACTCGTTAGGGAAGAGCGGCTTCCCTAGGGGTCTCGTCGATCGGAAGGGAGTTCCTCGGATGGCGCGGTTGATTGGTTCTGGCACAGTTGCGGCCCTCGAGAGTTTTGTTACCAGTCTGAGCAAGGACGGTACCAGCCTCTCAGGGATGGTGTGGGTGTCTGGTCTACTGGTGCTTTGTTCTCTTTTCCTGTGGGTACTCGCCATACCCATCGGGATGGAGATAGCAGTAGCGGCTTTTTCAAAGAGTCGCTGCCGGTCAGTCTTGCAGACCGATACCAACCAATAGGGATTGCAAAAAGACGGGGGATAGTTTCATAGGATAGAGGTTGCGGCAATTAGGAGGTCGTAGAACGCCGCCGCAACTTCTCTGAGATGCCTGACGACGGGATTCGCCGGGTCTGTGTTGACCGGGCAATTATGAGGAAGTCTCTCGGCCGAAGGATCCATAGTAACGCTCCCGAATAGCTCGCTCTTCTTCAAGCCGCCCGAGCTTGTAATATACATCTGCCAACTTCAAGAGAGCATCCTGACGCGGCTCGGACGAATAGCTTTTTTCATAGAATTCACGCGCCTGTTCAAATCGGTCGAGGAGAAAGGCCGCATCTCCGCTCCTCTCAAGCCATTGGGATTGTTCGATGGGATGCTCATCGGCCGCCAAACGGTCACCCGCAAACCTGAGCGCTTCTTCAAATTTGCTTTGCCAAATAAGTTCCAAGAACGTTCTTTCAAGCGGGCCGTGGTTGGCGGACTTGGCGACACGAGCTTCCAATAAACGGTCTACAAAGAGACGCCGCCTGCCCGGGGCTGAAAACGGGAGTAGTGCTATTTCCCGATCGGTCCCTAGCACGACATCGTCCACAAAATAGTCGACTGTCGACTTATCATCCAAATCACCGATGAAAGAGAAGGTGTTGATGACTGAGCTCGGTTGGAGTGTGGCATTAGCTTGGTGCTTGAGCACCACCGCCGGGAGGCTGCTCCCCTCTTCTGTAATATCCAAATCATACCGGCCCGTATCAACATGATAGGCGAGGTTAATGGCGTACCAACAAAAGCGTTTAAGTTCCAACAGCCTCTTTGGAATGCTGTCACTAACGTGGGTAAGCCACCCATCTTTAGTCTTTAGCCAAAAAGCAATTCCGTCTTTGGCAAGGCGAAATCCAGCCGGGCCCGCGAGCGCGATATTAAGCTCCTCCTGCGGATTTGTTACCAAGAGCATAAAGTGTGTATAGGCAGTGCCCGTGGAAAGGTTTGGAAAGTATCCTTGCAGCTCGGCGAAATCGCCATCCCCCGATGCCTCCTGGACTTCGACAGATGTGTACCCGCTCACATGAAAGGTCGAAGAAAGCCGCACGAAACCCCGCGCATGTTGAAATATCGACAAGGTGTCAGGGCCGGTTGCAATAGTTGAATCTTCGAAACTGTAGCGAACCAGCACATGCGGAAGCCAGCTCTGCCCAAGTGCCGAGCTTGCGCCAATCAGCCAAGCACCCAGCAAGAGCGCTACTGGGTATGAGCCTCGTACTCTGCCAACCATCTTTTCCATGCCTCAATTGAGGAAATACGTTTCGCCGTACCAGCCATGGGATGAAAGCCCTTGTCCTGCCCGGTGCTGATGCGAAGAGCTTGTGCCGCGATGGTACGTACCTGGGGATTATCGTCCGCCAGCGCCTCAATGAGGCCGGCATACATTTTGGCACGCTGTCTATCGGTGAGATGAATCTGATCGTG
>CAZPBV010000255.1:0-5203 GCA_964584675.1 uncultured Bdellovibrionales bacterium | reverse complement strand
TAACTGCTTCCGCCCTTCCAGAGACAACCACTCGAACACCTTTTGGTTCCACCAGAGCTTGCATTCCCGGCGCCGCTCGAACTTCCACGAGCACATCGTCCAAAATCTTTTCAGAAAGTACCGACGACACCACAATATCTACCGCAACACGATCCTGATTCACTTCCGTCAATGTTCCCGGAACTCGAACCCCTAGTTCAGTGTGGAGTGTCTCCTGAACTTCCCTTAAGTCCAACGGAGCACTTTCCACGCTGGAGATTGTTTTTACTTCCGTTTCCGGTCCCGATATCAGAACTCGTTCGGGGGTCACCTTGATGGACTCGAGCTTAAGATTCTCGCTCAAACCACCAATCCGGGGAACAATGACAAGCACACTCTTTGACACACGATTGTCTAGCGTAAACTCCATCTCCGCCGGTTTGATGTTGAGGACATCGACATAGGGCGGAAGACTCAACAATTCTCGTTTGAGCACTACCGTATGGCGATTGCTTGCGGATTCGGGAATTGACACTCGAAAAATCGGCGGGGAAGAAGCAACCCGCGACACCCACAGTGAAGGACCTTGGATGGTAACCTCCACTTGCCTGTTCTGAGGAAGCAGTATCATCTTTTTTTGGGGAACATTCTGCACCTCCACCGGCACTATAAGCTGCAGCATGCTCATCTTGCCTTCCTGGCCCACAAAAAAATAGTTCACGATATACGAAAGAAAAATCGCCAGCGCCAGAGAAAATAGCTTGAGGCGAATATTACTCAACATCCTGCGCCTCCTCGCCTTCATCAACACCGCGAGACGACGCAAAGCGCTGCAAAAAATCCCGCAACATCGACGCATCCAGATTTCTGGTCATGCGGCCCTCGCGAGCAATTGAAATTGAGCCATTTTCCTCAGAAACAATAATCACGATGGCATCACTGCGCTCAGATAGGCCGAGAGCGGCCCGATGACGCGTCCCTAAATTTGGATCAAGATCCGGATTAAAGCTAAGCGGCAACACACACCCCGCCGCTTTTATTCGATCACCTTCCACAAGCACGGCACCGTCATGAAGCGGCGAGCCTTTAACAAAAATGGAATAGAGCAGCTTACGATTGAGAAGCGCATCCAAGATGACCGCGTCTTCGACAAACTCTTCAAGACCGACGCTGCCCTGCACCACGATCAGGGCCCCCACTCGATCGCGGGAAAGCTTCTGAACAACAAGCGTTAAGTCCTCGATGGTCTTGTCATAGAGCGGCTTGTCATTTTTTCGCAAGAATCGCTGCAATCCAACCTTGGTGAGCCCACGGCGAATTTCATCCTGAAACAGCACCACAATCACCAAGATGATTGAACTTAAGAAATTCCCCAAGATGAATCCAAGGGTTACCAGTTCGAGGTACTTAGCTACAAAAAAAAGAACGACCACCACCACGAGCCCCCACAACATGGGGGCAGCTCGCGTTCCTCGAATAACCAGCAGCGTGCGATATAAGAGGTAAGCTACGACAAGAACGTCGAGAATACGGATAAGCCAACGGGGGTCAAATTGTTCCCACATGCAACTGAATCACTTCATTCATGCCGAGACCGTAATCGTAGAACCGACCGGGGGCGACGCTGCTCCCGGCGCGACGCCTTGCTGATCTTCAGCCGTCCCATTTCCCGCCGAAGAGGATCCCTGTCCCTGCGGCCCGTTCCCTTGGGGAGGCACAATATCTTCGCCGGCCATAATTCTATTAATATCGGCGGAATCCAAAGTCTCTTTCACCAACAGCGCTTTTGCCAGCCGATGGAGAGTATCAAGATTGTCAGCAATGATTTTTCGTGCCGCCTGATACTGCTCATCTACGATTTTGCGCACTTCCTCATCAATCGCAACTTGGGTCGACTCGGAGTGTTCGCGGGGCTTGCCCAATTCACGCCCCAAAAAAACATGCTCTTCTGAAGAGCTATAGTGAACAGGACCAAGCTTATCGCTCATGCCCCATTCACATACCATGCGCCGGGCTATCTCCGTTGCACGCTGAATATCGGAGCTTGCGCCCGTATTCATATCGTCAAAGACAAGCTCTTCCGCCGCCCGGCCTCCGAAAAATACCGCTAGCTGATCGAGCCAGTAGGCTCGCGAATAGGTATGTTTGTCACCCTCAGGCAACTGCTGCATGAGCCCCAAAGCCATACCGCGAGGAACAATAGTAAGCTTGTGCACTGGGTCAGCATTGGGCCGCATCTTGGCAACAAGAGCATGTCCCGATTCATGATACGCGGTGGTGCGCTTCTCCTTTTCGCTCAACAACATGGAACGCCTCTCGGCTCCCATCATGACCTTGTCCTTGGCAAACTCGAAATCATTCTTGTCCACTTTATCCTTATCAATGCGAGCAGCATGGAGAGCCGCTTCATTAACGAGAATCTCAATATCAGCACCTGAAAAGCCTGGCGTTCCCCGAGCCACTACCTCAAGGTCGACAGATTCATCAAGCGGCACACGTTTGGTGTGCACTTTGAGGATGCCAAGCCGTCCGTTCAGATCGGGACGAGGCACAACCACACGCCGATCAAAACGGCCGGGACGCATGAGGGCAGGATCCAGCACGTCCGGACGATTGGTGGCCGCAATGAGAATGACGCCCTCGTTGCTCTCAAAACCGTCCATCTCGACCAGGAGTTGATTGAGTGTTTGCTCGCGCTCATCATGTCCTCCGCCAAGTCCCGCGCCACGGTGCCGGCCAACGGCATCAATCTCGTCAATAAAGATAATGCAGGGGGCATTCTTCTTGCCCTGAATAAAGAGGTCGCGCACGCGGGAGGCGCCAACTCCGACAAACATTTCAACAAAGTCCGAGCCCGAGATACTAAAAAAAGGCACTCCCGCCTCACCGGCAATTGCCTTTGCAAGGAGGGTTTTTCCTGTTCCCGGCGAACCGATCAGCAGCACGCCTTTGGGAATGCGTCCGCCGAGTTTCGTAAACTTTTTAGGATCTTTAAGAAACTCAATAATCTCCTCCAGCTCCGATCGAGCTTCATCAATGCCGGCCACATCATCAAAGGTGATACGCTGCTGGCTTTCGGTAAGAAGTTTGGCTCGCGATTTACCAAAGGTCATCCCCTTCCCGGCGCCTATTTGGACCTGCCGCATGAAAAAAATCCAAATCGCGATAAGCAGAATCATCGGCAAGGCATTGATGAGGAGAATCAAATACCACGGCTGTTCCGCCGGCTCCTTGACATCAATCTTGACGTTATTCTCCCGCAGCAGCTCTATGAGACCGTCATGTTTGGGGGCTATCGTCTTGTAGGGCTCTATTTGCTGGTCAATTGAATAGGTAATGGTATTACCCTCAATTTCCACCGACTTTACGGAGCCTCTCTCAACAAGACGCAAAAATTCAGAATAGGCTTGTTCATTGGGGGCGGCC
The DNA here is from genome assembly GCA_964584675.1 of uncultured Bdellovibrionales bacterium. Lineage (GTDB taxonomy): Bacteria > Bdellovibrionota_C > UBA2361 > UBA2361 > JBGSMV01 > CAZPBV01. Next base: position 1,798 of record CAZPBV010000255.1, on the reverse strand, counting down.
GCTTCCGGCTTGACCCAGCGATAAAGGCTCATGAACAGTAAAACCAGAATTAACCAAAAGACAATATTTCTGCCAACTTGACCCACTATGCCCTCAAGAAAAAATTATACCTATCCTCTCTTTAGAGTAACACGGCGTGAAAAAAGCTCAACAATTTGCGCCATCTATTCCTGAAATGGCCCCCACAAATGCTTTCAATCCCGGGGTAGATTCATTGGCGCCGAGTATACTATAAAAATTTCAGCCCGCCTCTATGAGCCCTCGCCATTTTGCCGCCAGGCAATTCGGTACCGATACTCTTTCCCCACAGGACATCAAGGAATTCCTCACATTTTTTCCGACCTACTCTAAAACCTAGTTCTGATTTTAATATAGCCAGTGCAAAGCGCCAGTGCAGATTTGGCGACATTTCGCCCAACTCCAGTCGAGCGGCCCTGAGCCACTCACGGGACCCAAGCATGTGCCCACCCACCCTCCTCGTGGCGGGAGCAACGGAAGAGTCTAAGGCCTCTTCATCCTCCGCCAAGGCTCCGGCTCGACGAGAAATAAGTTCAACTATACGCGGATCAAATTGAGACTCAAGAAAAGGTATGAGGCTCCGTCGAACACGATTTCGCAAAAGGGAGGTGTCCTCGTTTGTGGGATCTTCCACAAACGGAACCCCGTGTGTCTTTGCATATGTTTCAATCTCGGCGCGCGACACATCCAGGAGCGGCCGTACACAGCGGCGAATGTCATCCTTTCGCATTATCGTTCTAAGCTCCTTGCCGCTCAGAAGCTTCATGAGAAGGGTCTCCGCCACATCATTGGCGGTGTGAGCTGTCAGGACGCATTCGAGGGATCGCTCTCCAAGGATTTTCTTGAAGTACTTATATCTAATGGACCTACCCCAGTCCTCAGTATTCCTGTTTTTTGGCTTTGAAGGCGCGCGACACACATGAATGGGAATTCCAAGGGCGACACAGTGACGCTCAACAAAATCGGCATCATCCCGGCTCCCGTGACGCAAGCCATGGTCAACATGCGCTACCTCAATAACAACCTTAAGCCGCTTGGCCAGGCTTTGACACCCATGAAGCAGGCACATGCTATCGACTCCGCCGGAAACACCTAACAAGAGCCTCCCCCGGGGAGGAAGATGGCTCCGAAGGGCCTTCTCAACTGTTTGGCGCGGGCGAGACATAAACCGGGGCACTCAGCACGGAAAAAAAAAGCGGAGCATCAAGCTCCGCTCTACGGTACACTAAGCTTTGGATCTTTCCTACTGCCGAATAGTTATTCTCTTACTCTTACTCTGCTCGGCCTTAGTCTTCGTAAGCGTAACGGAAAGCACTCCCTTCTTAAAGACGGCATCAACGTGATCGCTATCAATTTCGCAGCTCAAAGGAATCGAACGCTGGAAATAACCATAAGAACGCTCCACAAAACGCGCATCCTTACCGTCTTTTTCCTCACGCTCCTGTTTTTTTTCACCACGAATAGTCAATGCGTTATCACTTAACGTCACCTCCACCTCCTTCTCATCGAGCCCGGGAAGCTCGGCTGTGACATACACCTTCTGCTCGTCTTCGCTCACGTTGATACGCGGGGTAAATCCCTTACCCCCGAAAGGTTCCATGCGAAACCCTCCCATGAAGTCCTCGAGGAGACTTCCAATCTGACGATGCAACATATCAACTGGCGCCCAATCCTCATCACCTGAGACAGCCCTATCTTTTTTTCCCCATTTCCACGGTGCATAATCTCCAATTGCCATAACGTAATCTCCTTCCACTATTGTATCTTTGTACCACCTAGG
>CAZPBV010000254.1:0-5213 GCA_964584675.1 uncultured Bdellovibrionales bacterium | reverse complement strand
GAGTTCAACTCGCGCTGCAAGCTTGAAACCAAAAAAGGGAGTGACTCAGTAACTGTTCCGTGGGTTGCAATTAACACATAGTCATCGCTTTCCCACTCATCTGATAGCGAGCAGAGAATGCACCATCTCCAATAAGGACTTCCAAGCTTCCAATTCACCCCCTCCAGACGACAGCTCAAGACAAGAGTGATGAAAATAGCTACAAAAAAGGAAATCCATCTCAACAGCCTTCTCATTAATTCCCCTCTAGTGAAACATGCTACCAGGATTCAAAATCGACCGAACAAGTCCAATAATAGAAGCTCCCGGGTCAGGCACGAAATAAATTTCCTTCTTCCCCGTATAAGAGTTTGTCGCCTCATTGACATGATATACTGGGAAATATTCATTCCCCCTTACTTTTATACCTTCCACGTAGTCGATGTCGTAAATAAGACTCCCATCATGGCAGGCTACTGGATTGGATCCGCCATATACTGGGCCTGGGCCGAACTCGCCTTGAGTCGGCGGATTTGCTGGTATGGTACCAATCGCTTGAGCGCCAGCGCCTCGTCCTAGACCGGGATTTCCCGTGACCTCGATTGGTCTACCAGTATTATTAACTATTTCGGCAGTGCCACTAGGATCCACAAACCTGACCGGATTCTGGTCAACATACTCATAGAGGTTATCCCCTCCGCTATAGCGAACGGGGTCCCTACTGAGCCACCTCTGTAAGTGAGGCGAATACCAGCGAGCACCGGCTAATAAAAACCCAGCAGAACCGTCTGAATAGTAACCGAATTTTCCTCCGTAGCGGTAGGGGTTCGGAAGTGTTCCTGTCTGAGAGAGAGTCTTACCATAGGCATCGCACCCAAATTCTCTTCTTTCAAATCTTCATTCGTCATATCTTTGAGAAAGTTTTTGTGCTGAAGATAAAGCGTAGACCCCCGTGATCGTTGGGGTTTTATCGCTGATTTTAAATCGACCATTTTGAGCTTTTCTCCCGCGCGGTCTCTGAGGAAAAAAAGGAGTTAGGAAGCGGGGCTGTTTGAGAGAGGGCCTGGAGGTCTCCTTCTCTGACTCCTCCTTTGTATTGTTTGAAAGAAGTTATGAATCAAGGAAAAGAACAGCGCCCATAGGATCAGCGATCCAAAATATACAAGCGATGATCCTACAATGCCATACTCTTCAACTATTTCATCAATGCCTACAATTGGAACCATTGGCAAATGCAGGAAGACTAAAATACCAGACGAAATGGCGCTTATGCTTAATGAACTCAACTCAGAAATAAGTGCTACGACCCAATCAAAAATGGAAAGAAATAATAAATAGGTGAAAAATATTCTATAAATTGCTTTTTTCGTATTAGCTGCAAGCACCTTAGAGCCTACGATAAATAGGGGTTCCATATAAAACAAGGTAATCTTCGACACAATCATTACGTCTCTCCGTGCTCATTTATTTCTATCGCGCAACTATATGTATCCATAGTCAAATGTACATCATCGAAGTGGTGGAGGAAGCCTTACATAGAAAGTGGGCTACGCCACCAAACGCTAATATGGATTAGGCCAATCATGATGGGAATCAAAAAAACTCCTCTCCAAAATTTGTGGTTTGTACTTATCCCCTGGCAAAGGAAGACAATAGATTTTAACTTTTCCTTCGGCGTCTATTGTACTCCAAAAGCAATTGTCGGGAATCTTTAATGGCTTACATTGAGGGGATGGTCCATAAGGTGGATAAAGTCCGTCAACTGAACAAATTTTGCCTGGAGGACAAAATTCTAGGACATTTTTGTCTTCTGGTTTGTAAGGCACATTAATAGAAGAATTGTTCTTCACCGGAGCAGACCCAGAACCATCATGATAGCTAACGGGACTGCTTTCCGCATACTCATAGAGGTTATCGCCACCGCTATAGCGAACGGGGTCTCTACTGAGCCACCTCTTTAAGTGAGGCGAATACCAGCGAGCACCGGCCAACAAGAATCCTGCCGAACCCTCTGCATAATACCCAAACCTCCCCCCATAGCGGTAGGGACTTGCTACCACGCCTGACTGGGTAAGCGTCCGCCCATAGGCATCGTAAGTATAAGCTCCTACTACCACCCCCAACCCGTCTGTTATCTGCCTCGTCTCCCCCTGGGGACCAAAGTGATACCAGTAGGTAGCACCTCCTGCTAGATCTCGCTTTGAGATTAACCCATTCGTTCCCCAGGCATAGGCAACCGTGGGTACCCCATTCTCAACCTCTCCAATGACGTTATCTCCAGAGAAAATGTAGAACCTTTTCGGGCTAGTGCCGAGCTGCGACCATACTCGCTTCCCATCGCCGTCGGTTCCATAGGTAGTGGTTTGCCCCCCTGTAGTCTGAGACTCAACGTAGCTTCTCGTATCCCAGGTCAAAGTAGTAGTGGGAATTCCTGCCCCAGATGCTGAGCTGACGTTTCCATCAAGGTCGTGCGAAATACTGCCGCCGGCAATAGAATCGATCTTGTTGGCATCATCGTAGACTGCAAACCCTGCCCCATTAAGCTGGGTCAGATTTCCCGCAAGGTCATAAAGAAAAGTATTACTATACGCCCCACTGCCAGTCCTCGCCTCAGAGGTAAGCCTATCGAGGTCATCATACCCATAGTTCACCTCACCGCCACCGAGTTCAACAACTCGGGTGAGGTTGCCCACCGTGTTCAGTCCAAGATCATAGCTAAGATGGTACTCCGCAAACGGGGCGCCTACATGCTTATGATAGATATGTTCAGGCCAGCCCCGGGCATCGTTATACACATACTCTGTCGTAGTCCCATTCAAACGAGTCTCAGTTAAAAGCTTACCTACCCCGTCGTATCCATAGGTAACAACTTCCCCAAAGGAACCCACCGTTTCAAGCCGGCCGGCTAGATCATATCCATACGTCCACTGAGCCACTGTCGCACCGCCACTCTTCCAGGTCACCGATTGCACCGAGTCATCAGGATAATACGTGTACTCAACCCGCTGAACAGGTACGAGATCGGCATAGGTATAATTTACCGCTTTGAGCAGCCTATTACCCCAATACTCATAGGTTCTGGACCCAGCGGCATCGGCAACACTCTCCACCCGGTTATCCGCCCGGTACAGCGTCTCTATGGTCGGCTCCTGTGTGGTTGGAAATTCTTCCTTCCACAGCCTTCCTACCGTGTCGTACTCATACTCCTGAACTTCACCACGCGCATTGGTATGACTCTGAAGCCGGGCGGAAGAGTCGTAGCTCAACGATTCTGTGCTCGTATCGGGGAAGGTAACGCTCTTGAGTTCCCCAGCCCTCCCATACCCGTAGTTGGTCTTCTTGCCGCGCGCGTCTATAAAGTCTCTTACCTCATTATCAAAATCGCGCGCCCACTGTATTCCAAACCCTAGCGGGCGGCTCACCTTATTGAGCGCTCCACAGGTTGGGCACCACGTATAGTCTGTGCGCCTTGAGGCTTCGTCATCCACGTAATCTAGCCTGGTCCCGTCATATGTATACGTTACCGTCTTGAGGTCTGGGTGCTTATAGGTCTTCAATCGATGCGCCGCGTCATAGGTCATCTCGGAGGTTTGACGAGTAAGAGGATTGACCGGGTCGATGTAGCGCGAAACTTTAAGAATATCACCGGTTGGGCTGTACTCATCGTAAGTGGTCCTATTTCCCAGCGCATCGATTGTTTGAATGAGCCAGCCGTACGATGAAGAGACATTGTTTTCATCAAATACATAGGTGACAGCCCCACGAGGCGAACCGGCCGGGGGTGCCATCGAGGTCATTTGACCATATCCATTGAGGGAATAGGTCCACCGCTGCCCCAGCCCATCAGATACTCCCGTTGGAACATTCGGGTGAGATACATCCTCGTAATGAACGGTAGTGGTCGTGCCCAGCGAATCCTTGATCTCCACCAGGTTTACACCGGAATACACGTACTCCGTAAAGTTTCCCAATTCGTCCGAGATTTTTCTTAGAAGTCCGTTGGGGTGATACTCGATATTGTAGTCAGAAGCACCGTCACTAAAAAATATCGGGCTGCGCGTGCTATTGTATGCAAGATGATAAGAAATCGGGGCACCTGACCCCGCCATTTCGGGCAGAGTAACATCTGTTAGGTTCCATTGTGAATCAAACTCATAATCAAATGAGCCGCTCTTGTAGTTTGCCACTTTCGCGCGCGTAACACCGCTAGCTCGCGGGTCAAGGTCATAGTTAACCAAGGTCAGGTTGCGCGAGGATTTGACGTTGGTGAGGTCCACAAAAGCGCCAGGCTCAATGCTGGGAACCCGGTTGTAACTAAAAGTGTGGGTCGTCTGCGAGTCATCATCTCGAAGCAGGGTCAGCGGACGCCCCAGGCTGTCATAGGTTAGCGACCCGGAGTAGGCCGTGGCGCCACCCTGCTGAACTTCGACCCGGCTGAGCCTGTTGTCTGAGTAACTCAAGAAAGTTTCAACATTGGAAAGGTTCTCCGTCACCTTTGTAATAAGGTCGCCTGTAAAGGTGAAAGTAATGCGCTTGCGAGAGTTCTGATCATATACCGAACTCAGCTTGCCCCCAACATAGGTCAGCGTTTGCACATTACCAGCGGGGTCGATAAGCTGTTGAAGCGCGCCAGATGAGTTAAAGTAATATCGATAGTTTCCTGCTTGTCTCAATCTCTCGGGGGGGCCGGCTTTCAACTCATATGCCGATGCCGGTAGCGGGGTCGGCGTCGGGTTGGGGCCAGTGCCAAAACTGGTTAATGTTCCCCACGGGATAGTGGGGGTGGGAATACCGCTGTATGTTAGAGTGCTAAATACTCCCGGCTCAGGCGAGGGTGAAAACGGGTTAGATCCAAAGTTCATCCTTTGCCCGTCGCCATCAACAACAAATAAGTAATCAATAGTGCTTCCTCCAGGTCCCGGCAGCTCCTGGCGAGTTACATGAATGTCGTAACTAAAGGTGGCATTGCCCATTGCACGGGATAGTTCAACTGCTTGGGTGTTGATGTGTATTCGGTTGCTGAGCGGGTATCCTCGAGTGCGGATGGGATCGGTGAAGCTAATGAGCACATTGCCGGTCGCATAATTGAGCTGCTCGGTAATCTCCTCTCCATCACCGCAGTAAAGATATTCTCCCGGCCCGCGCTCATCACCAGGCTTACGTTTGCGCGGCGGGCGCTCTGACACTGAAATGTCATAAAACATCTGCGCCGACACCGCTGTTGCCGGGCTACA
>CAZPBV010000253.1:0-5243 GCA_964584675.1 uncultured Bdellovibrionales bacterium | reverse complement strand
CTGGGGTCATGGGTCTCGTGGTATCATTGCCTGTTCCTTTTTCTGTTGACCGCGCTTTCTGCAGACTTCATATACTCTCGCACATCAAGGGCGCGACTGGCCGTTATTGCCGCCCTGCTGATTGGCAGTCTTCCTATTTGTGTCAGGCTGGCAAGCGAGCCCTTGGTGGATCTTGGTTTAGCCCTATATTGCGGAGTAGCGCTCGTGGCCGCAGCCAACTGGCTTGAAAATCGGCATTTTGCACAGGCGATACAACTTGGCATTGCCATCGGACTAGCTCTTAGTTGCAAACTAAATGCTCTACTTTTTGTCGCTCTGCTACTACCTGCTTTCTTCGTAGCCGGCAACGTGGCGAACATCCCCCGAAAACACAGAATTGTTGCTCTGATTGGGGTGGGCTGTCTTGCTATCCTGATTTATGCACCATGGCTCGTCAAGAATTATATATGGACGGGCAACCCTCTTTTTCCCCTCTATCGGGGTATTTTTGGCCCGCCTCCCCACGACTCTGGACTTCCTCCCGGTCTAAATCCTGTACAGCAGCGACTACTGCTGTACGGAGAAAGCTGGTGGCAACTGCTTCTGCTACCTGTGCGAGTATTAATTTTTGGAGAGGACAATAACCCTCGACTCTTTGATGGCAAATTAAGTCCCGTTCTATTTCTTGCGTTAGTACCGCTGGCAAGGGCAAGAAAACATTCCTGGATCGCCCTCTTTTCATTTACCGGTTTTTTATACTTACTCTTTGCCTTAGTGCTCAGCGGTGCTCGCGTTCGCTATCTCGCTCCCCTATACGCACCAATGGCTATGCTATCAACCTTAGCCTTCGCTACTGAGAATAGTGGCGCGCGAAGGGGGCGCTCACTATACCCACTTGCCGCCTTTACCCTCTGTTGCCACCTATGGATTTGCATATGTTATTATGGCGGCTCCATCACTGAAAGAAAGAGCATTGCGTTTCTCACCGGAAGGATTTCGCGGCAGGACTACCTGCGAGAGAAAGTTCCTGAGTATCCAATGATAGAGTACATGGCCCTTCATCTCGGGCGGAACTCCCTGACCTATCTGCTTGGAACGGGCAATCGATTTTTCCTGTATGACACACCTGTTCGATCGGGAGGTCACTATTCCGCAAGCTATCTTATTCGGGCAGTTCGCATAGCTGGAGATCCTGCTCGATTGGCGGATATGCTCAAGGCGGATGGTTACACTCACATCATGGCGCATCGTTCGCGCTCCCGAGAAATGCTCACCCATGCGCTCTCGCCGGAAGAGCAAGTCATCTGGAATCTTTTTCAAAACGAGTTCCTTAAAGAAGTGTCTGAAATTCGGGGGCATATTCTATGGGCAATTCGGTAACCACTGTGCGTTTATGCCTCCTAACAACCTCGTATCCTCGACATGAAGGGGATGATGCCGGAATTTTTGTAAAACGCTTAGCGCTCGCGCTTGATGACGCCGGATGCAGCGGCATCATTGTCGTTCCGCGAGACAGGGAGGAATCGGCTTTGGAACGGCAAGGACATTTTGAAATATGCCGCTTTCGATATGGGTTTTTGAGCCGTGGCGCTCTCGCCTTTGGCGCGGGAATCCTGCCCAATGTGAGAAGAAATCCCCTCCTGCTCCTTCAGGCGCCAACCTTGCTGCTCCAGATGACCCTCAGTGCTTACCGAAAGCGCGAATCATTTGACATAGTTCAGGCTAATTGGGTCATCAGCGGGCTCGTGGCATGGATCTTGTCCCTCATAACCAGGAAACCCTTTGTGCTCACCGTCCGCGGCGAGGACGCCAAACTGCTGCGCTCGCCGATGTTGCGTCCCCTATTTTACCCAATGCTTAAAAAGGCCCGTGCAATAGTAACCGTCAATGAGGGGTTCCGGGAATTATTAGTGTCTCGCATGGGCTTGCCTCCAAACCGTGTGCTTTCAATTCCCAATGGAGTGTCTGTGCCGGAAGTCTATTTCCATCAACTTCAGAGATTCGCCGATTACAATAGGTTCAATCTACGGAGTCGCTACGCGCTTTTTGTGGGACGAATCATACCGCTCAAGCGCATTGAGAAGCTTATTGAGCTCTTGGCTCATCCTCAACTAAACGGCTTACAGCTACTCCTATGCGGCTCTGCCGAGAATCCTAGTTACGAACAATCAATGCGCACACTGATTCAAGAACGCAATCTTAACGAACGAGTTCATTGGTGCGGCCGCGTGCCTCCTGAAGAGGTTCCCCACTACCTAGCTGTTTCATCTCTCTATATCAGCGCCTCCTCCTATGAGGGCCGCTCCAACTCTATGCTCGAAGCCTTGGCTGCGGGGCTTCTGGTAGTAGCCTCAGACATTCCGGGACACCGGGAAATAGTTCATGAAGGGTCTAACGGCCTGTTGTTGGATTTCGATGACATAGAAAAGTCCGCCAATCGAGTGCGGGAAGTTTTAGAAAACAAGAACGAAGAAAGCCGCCTGAGGTGCCAAGCCTTTCAATCAGTTCGGGAGTACTCTTGGTCGGAGACCGCTCAAAAGTACCTCAAAGCGCTTCAAGACTACTGAATACTATACTCGTCGCGAATGACTTTGCTTGTTTCGTACAGCCGCTGCAAGATTAAGTCGAGTTCGTTGTCCCTCCGGGGTACAATTGCGGCCAATCAAAATGCCCTTATGTTAATTGGCTGCAATTGTAAACTGCACCGACGGTGAAAATTTGGTGCGCGCTATCCGTTTGGCTCCTCGTGAAATTGCCACACGGTAACGCGCAGAATAGCCGCCAGGACGCAAGTTGCGGAAAGTTACCTGATTGCGCTTTGTTGTTAACGCCCGAATATCGCGCGCCGACGGACCGCCCTTAGCGGGCTTTATCTGGACTTCATACTTGATGCTTAAGGGTCTGACAGGCCGCTGCCTTCTTGATTGAGACTGCCTCAACGCCGCTCCCGTACTTTCCACTGAGTTCCCATCTCCAATGCCGTTAAACTCAGCAAAATAAATAGTAACTGTTCGGCCTGCCACCTTTACCTCAGGCATCTCCAAAACCGTATCTTTCGTGACAACTACGCCTGAAAAACAAACAATAGAGCCGTCAGAAAGAGAGAGCGAGATTTCTCCGCATCCACAAGCATCGGGGAAAGCCTTCAACGGATCAAAGGGACAAGCATCAAAACAATCGATTAAGAAATCTCCATCACTATCATGAGGCAACTCGGGAACATTACAGCCGCACACACCGGGACTAAACTTTTGGGTGTCCAGCGGACATATATCCACACAATCGGGGAATCCATCACTATCGGAGTCAAACTCGCTGTTACCACACCCGCAAAAGCCGGCCATATGCTTGTCTGGGTCCAAAATACATTCATCCAGGCAGTCGGGTACTTGATCACCATCGCTATCACGAGACCCACTCCCACAGGGCAAATCTAGGGCAAAAGATGAAACGAGCCCCGATCCAACCTGAAACTCTTGGAGCATTGGCGATTGCAAGGGGGAACGACCGATAGCCGAATCAAACGATCGTAAATTATTACCATAGATCATGTAGAGAGATGGTTCTGCACCTGAATCAATGGCAAGCCCGCCCATCCCGTACTGCAACGGAACGCTCAAAAGAGGTTGGACATCAAAACCAAACGAAGAACAAGAAAAAATCATTTGCTCATTAAAATCCTGCCAGTACAAGCGCTGAGCCGACGGAAGGTAACTCAGCCCTACTGGAAAAATTTCCTGCACGATCGGGATAGTCACAAAGGTGCCCAGTACATGCCGATAGATAGCTCCCCCTTCCAAGTCAGCTATATACGCAGTCTGATGCGCAACATCCAAATCTAGGGCCACCGGATTCACCATGCCGTCGGCCATAGTTTCCACGCCCGTGCCGTCGAGATTGCTTCTATCGAGGCGCCCCGGCCCAAAACCAGAGACCCAGTAAAGCTTTCCGTAGGCCCAATCTACAAATAGAGAACGTGGCGCATCGGGAACCTGACCAATAAGCTCTGGATTACCGCCGTCAAAGTCCGCCCGCCAAATAGAAGCAGGGGCTGAGTTGGCCCAGTATATTTTATGCGCTATGGAATCGACGGCGATGGCAGTAGGCTCGATTACGTATGGCTGCCCCACAATTTGCCCTGCTGGCGCTCCCGGAGCAAGCGAAGCTCGATAAATGCCTCCTGCATCAACGAAAAAGACCCTGCCATCATCGGCATATAGCTGCCCAACGAGGCAAGAGACGAGCAGAAGGCAATAAGAAATTAGCCGAAGTGCATGTTTCATGAGAGGGCACGACTGTATCAAAAAACAAGAGTTCTAAGCAAACAAGGGGCCAAGACTCTGGTGCACGAAGACGCCCCTCGTGGCAGGGTGACAGCTACGCCCCAATTGACTAGAACTGGTCTTATAAATGCCATCCCGGCGAGGACGAAGTGGTCCCTAACTACACCTTGGTGCCCGCTGGTGGTCTTTATGAAAATACTTCTACCGATGTAACATGCTCACCTGCCACTTTTGCGGATACTTTCATGCGCCTAACATTTTTTATATTCGCTCTAACCGCATCCTTCTTGCTCAGGAGAGCTTATTCTCAGGAATATCTCAGACCGGCTGGTAAAACAATTTCCGAAGCTAATCGAGAGCCCGTCACCGTTGGCGCAATCTTTGGCCTTTCAGGTTCTGTGGCCAGGTACGGAGAATGGGCCCAGCGGGGAGCAGAAATTGCGCGAGACGAAATAAATAGTCACGGCGGCGTTGATGGCCACCCCATTCAAGTTATCTTCGAAGATAGTCAGGGCCAGCCCGCATTGGCGGCCGCTGCCTTCAACAAATTAGTAAAGTTTTCAGGCCTCCAATTCATCATGACCTATCAAAGCTCAATCGCTCTGACTATTGCGCCCATGGCCAACAAGGCGGGGGTGCTTCAAATGGATGTTTCGGCCTTTTCCCCAAAATACAGTTCGCCTCATGACTTCACTTTCCGAACGGGTGTACTGGCAACCGATTTAAGCACAACATTAGCAAAATCGATGGAACAAAAGTTTCATGTTCACAAAGTTGCCCTGCTCTACATTGAAAATGACAAGGGTCTGGCAGGAGCCCAATCCTTCCGTCAATCCTTCCACGGGACTGTGGTAATTGAAGCATCCTTTAGACCAAATGAGTCGGATTTTCGCTCTCTCCTCATCAAAGTGAAGAGCTCGGGGATTAAGGACGTGGTACTTTCTTCTCATCTCATCGAGAGCGGATACCTGATGAAGCATG
>CAZPBV010000252.1:0-5256 GCA_964584675.1 uncultured Bdellovibrionales bacterium | reverse complement strand
ACCCGTCTCGCGTGGAAGTCGAATACGGCCCGCTTCCAAGAAAACGTCGAGCACATTTACGGGACCGATTGATTGGTTTGATTGCCATATTTCCCTGGTTGTAAACAATGCAAATGTTCCTATTAGCACGCTTTTCAAAAACTCTCGTTCAGATAGCGACCGTTGGGTGCGCCTTGAAAGCGGGGCATTTGCCCGAGTCCCCGGGGGAACCCTGAGCCAACTTAAAGCCACGCTCGGACTCATCGATCCAAACTTTCGTTTGAGCAACTCCATCAAAACTAAGCTTTCCACTGCTCAGGCCATCGGTTTTAGTCGAGTGAGCGATCCAAGTGTCAATGTTGAAGTCGATTCTCATTTGAAGCGGTTATCAAGACAGCTCGATAACTTTCAAAAGCTCAAGCCTGCCAAGCCGTCGCGTAATTTTCAAGGGAAGTTGAGGCCGTACCAGAGTGAGGGCCTTTCGTGGCTGCTATTTTTGAAAGAAATGAAATTTGGCGGCATTTTGGCTGATGAAATGGGCCTAGGGAAAACGGTGCAGACATTGGCGCTGATTCAGGCCCTCAAGGATCAGTGTGCTAGAAATAAGAAGACCTTTCGGCCGGCGCTCGTTATAGCTCCCACTTCGGTCCTCGTGAACTGGCGCTACGAGGCACAGCGCTTTACACCCAAACTCAATGCGCTGGTCCTGCATGGGCTGCAACGCAAGAGTATGTTCCGAGAAATACCTGGTCATGATTTAATAATTACTTCGTATGCTCTACTGCGTCTCGATCGCTTTGAGCTTGAGCGCCAGTCATTCTCCTACCTCATCCTCGATGAGGCCCAGCATATTAAAAACTATCACGCTGCTACTACTCAGGCAGCTAAGAGTTTGAAAGCTGATTTTCGTTTAGCTCTCAGCGGTACGCCGACGGAAAATCGCCCTCTCGAACTTTGGTCACTCATGGACTTCCTTATGCCCGGATATCTCGGCAGCTATGAATTTTTTCGTAACCATATCGAAAAGCCCATATTGGAAGTGGGACCGAACGTTCCTGCCGCCAAGATGCTGCGTGCCAAGACTAAGCCGTTCATTCTCAGACGCACCAAATCAGAGGTAGCCAAGGAGTTGCCGCCCAAGGTTGAGTCGGTCCTGCATGTGCCAATGACCCCGTCTCAACAAGAACTCTATTCGCATATACTCGAGGAAGTTCGTCCACGAGTATTTGATGCGGTGGAAAAGAAAGGAATTGCCGGCGCCAGCGTTTCTATTTTGGCTGCTCTTTTACGCTTGCGTCAGGTTTGCAATCATCCGAATTCCATTGATTCTCTCAAGGATGTTCCCGGCTATGATTCAGGGAAGTTCGCCATGCTGACGAACCTTTTGGATGAAGCTCTTGATGCCGGAAGAAAGATTTTACTCTTTGGCCAATTTAGGGAAATGCTGGCAATCATTCGGCGCCACCTTGATTCGCGCACTATTTCCTACCTCTACCTAGACGGATCTACCCGTAACCGCCAGGAGCTCATCGATAGATTTAATGATGATGATAAAGTGAGACTATTTCTTATAAGTCTGAAGGCTGGAGGATTGGGGCTCAATCTCACTGCTGCCGACACTGTTATTATTTATGACCCGTGGTGGACTCATGCTGTTGAGCACCAGGCGGTTGACCGCGCGCACCGTATCGGTCAGCGCAAGACCGTTAATGTTTATCGCCTTGTGACTGAGAATTCCGTTGAACAAAAGATCATGGATCTTAAGCGCCGCAAGGACGCCATTGTGAGCGCCCTCATCCAAGATGGCGGGATAACCCCTCTCACTCTCTCGCGAACTGACTTAGAGGCTCTCTTTCAACCGCTCGCTTCCTCTGATCTGAGCAGTGAGGCTGAATTCGCAGAACCGTGATGGATATATACGTGCGGCCAATCAAAGGCCCGTATTCGGATTGGCTGCACGTATGCCTCAGGAGGGTGGTCACACAATCCAGGGAAGACTGTGCCCGCGACGAATAAGAGTCCTTACCGCCTGGGTAAGCTGAGCTCGGGACTCGGAGTCCTTGAAACCGAGCGCAATCCAGAGCGGCTCAGCAATTTCCCGCTCTCGCCCCATGCGGGCAAGTTCAATAATGGAGAATGCCGAAAACCATCGTAGCTGTTCTTCATTATTCACCGTATGTATCTTGTACTCAACGCTTGTTTCAAGCCCGTACTGTACGGTGCCAAATGCGGCATCCCGTCCACATCCGCTTACCGATAGGCTCATTGCGCCAACCTGTAATGGGTCACACCCATACAATTTGAGACCGACTTTATTAATGTCTGCCCCGGCGGCCAGCATTTCAAGATATCGCCGCGCCTGTTCCAAGTCCCCAGAAGCTATGAGAATGGCAAGACCGCAGCGTCCAGCGAATCCAGCCAGCATCCCCCTGCCCGGCCCAAACAAATCAAGCCCCTGTCCAACCAAGAAGCCGATTTGAGCCCGAAGTATGGCATCGTCCAGAATGGGCCTCCAAATGCGATCGAACTGAAAGGAATTCAATCTGCGACAGGTGGCATGTATCACGCTGATTGCCGCCACCAACTCAGATGGAAGCACATCAAGCGCCTGCTTAACGTTGTTGACCTTAGTTCCCTCCCCCAAGAAGGGGTCGCTTGCGGCCGCAAACAACAAGCGGCGAAGTCCCAGCACCATGCCTTCCGGTAAAGGGCCTGGTTGGTTGCGGCGTGAGAATACAAAACTAGCGAGACGCCAAATAAACCAAGGAACCGGCTGAAAGTGGGCAACGACTTCCCGGGACCGCTTCCAGCTCTGGGAAAAGGCCTGGTCGTTAGCTGCATCCAACTCGAGGATTGCCGACTCTGTCTCCTTGAGGGTCCTCTCAAATTCCTCTCCAAAGTGGTCGCTGTCAGAATCCTTAGGAGGTTCCACGACAAGGTCTGCTCCGCTCGAACGAGGCTTTGTATCCTTCAAAACAAGATCGGACAATAGCTGCGAGTCATTACCGCCTTTGGGCACGACCTATCTCCTCTCAAACTATATTTGATGTTAGAAGCTCTTCCCTGCCACTCCTATCGGCTCATTTACGAGCAAACCATAGAAGTAAAAAATGTTTTATATTTAATAGGTTACCAAAATAATTATCACCATTGAACATAAATTAAGTAAATCCAATCCCTTGCCTACTGCGTCTAATTACTAAATGTTGGAACTTCTGAGCTAAATCCTTGTCTTTGTTCAACAAGTGAAGTAGTAAGGAAAAATCATCCTGGACGTGTAAATCTTTTTACGGCAACAGGGTCTATGGGTAATTCAAACTATTGTCTGACAAAAGCAGATTTGGCCGATGCAATTTATGCTTCTTTGCCTGTCGATAAGCAAAAGGCCGCCCAAATTGTAGAGGACTATATCGAGATCATTAAAGATGCACTTTTTGCTGAAGGCAAAGTTATGCTCTCTGGTTTCGGATCCTACGAGGTCAAATACAAGCCTGCCCGCCGCGGTAGGAATCCTCAGACCGGGGATTCTATTACTCTCCGGGAGCGTAAGGTGGTCAAGTTCAAACCCAGTCAGTTGCTTCGCAGGGCCATTAACCGAGGTAGTGACATTCCAGGCGCTGCCGATGACGACGAAGAGGACGACGAGCTATAAGCTTTTTTCGTAGTACCAAAGTACAACGGATTACCGGCCCCTTTAACAAATGTGTGCCGAGCTTTTTGCTCGGGATCTGCTATACCCCGGCCCCACTCGTAGTCTCTTCCTCGCCAAATAAAATCGGCGGTGTTCTTACCTGCAGCCCATTTTGCTTAAGCCGCAGCCAAATATCTCTGGCAACTTCTTTATTTTCATTGTCCAACAAGTCGTATATCTCCGACATGGTTAATAACGAATTCATGGCGGTCATAGCATAAATGGGCGCAACCGACCCATCTGTCATTCGATCACGAATGCTTACCAAAAATGTTTTTAAGTCTCCCTTGTTAGAAATAGCGCCAATGTTAACTCCCTCGCCATTTACTACAGTCTTAGGCTCCTTTGCTTTGCCTTTCTTTGTTGTCATATTTCCAGTCCGTCTCCTCAATACATAAGACTACCAAACTCTAGCGATCGATTGGAATAATTTCCACAGCCTGATTATATCTATCTGCCCTATCTTGTGGATCAATAAGTATCGGCTCAGAAATAACTACCGCACGAGCCTCTAGCCGACGAGGCTCAATTCCCTCTCGCACAAAATAGTCACAGATTTCTTTTGAACGTTGCTCGGCCAACTGCTCGGCATATGGCGATTTTTCATCATTTGCCTTTACATACGCTGCCACTACCAAACGAGACCAGGGAAGCCTGCTCTTGTTCAGATAAGCTAGCTCCTTTACTAGTCCCTTTGCCTCACCGCGCAATACACCCGAGTCCCCCTTGAAAAAAAGATCCGCTGGAAAAATGTCTCTACTTGGATGCAACTCTTTACGGCGCAGATAATGCTCATTCAAGATATCATGAGCGTATGCGCGCTGACGCTCTTCATAGGTTCTCCCCGCAAGGTCAAGCAGACTCTCCTCTTGTTGATCAAATGCAAAACCTTGAATACCCCCGGCAACAGCGCCAAGCCCGGCTCCAACCGCCGCTCCCGGTCCCGTCCCCGCTCCCACTTGAAAACCAGTGACCGCTCCCGCTCCCGCTCCAGTAGCAGCCCCCTCAAGCGAGCCTGCAAACTGCTTGTCAGGACCAGCATAGGGCCGCCGCGAACATCCAAGAACCAAGCACATTAATACAACATTGAGCACTATGCGCTTCATGATACCCCCTACCTTTGCAATTGTTGCTCAAAACGAACCCGATGAATCGGAAAACCATGCAGCTGGGAGGTTGGATCGGCAGCCGCATCAACCAGGGACTTGTAGGACACTTCATCGCCTACCACCACTATCACCAAGGCTTTCAGATCCCAACGATTCTGCGCCACCGCCTGAAGATCTCCTGATTGCAGGGCCCCAATGCCGGGAATGTATATCTCGTCATAGTTCGAGGGATAGCCCAATAACGAAAGGGTAACAACCCGATTGATAATGCTATCGGGGGTCTCAAAATTGAAAACAAACGAGTTTGCTATCGACCGTTTTGTTTCATCCAAATCCGTGTTTGATACCCCCCGAGACTGCATACCTGCAAGGACCTTCATGGACTCCTCTATCGCTTGTACCGTAGTTCCAGACTTTGTCTGAAGGGCAACAAAGTTCTTCCCCCTTACCACTCCCGGCGCAATTCCACCATAAATA
>CAZPBV010000251.1:2952-5259 GCA_964584675.1 uncultured Bdellovibrionales bacterium | reverse complement strand
CCGAAAATATCTTGTTGGCCGGCAATGGGATTGTAAAGGTGAGCGACTTGGGCCTCATGAAGGAACTTGGAACGCGAGGTGTCACTCGAACTGGTATTCTGCTTGGAACGGCACAATATTTGCCACCCGAGTATATTCGGGACGGGGACTATAACCAGCAGGGGGACATATACGCTGTGGGGCTTATGCTCTTTGAGTGTTTGTCGGGGTCTCGCTGGCAGCGTGATAAGCGGGGTCAGGAGGTCATTGAGTACATGATTCGGCGGAATTTTGATTTTCCCCGAAACCTGTATCAGGCGTTCAACAAGAGATATGTTGAGATTTTAGATCGGTCTCTAGCGACCAATCCGGCCGATCGCTTCTTTAGTGCGGATGCCATGCGGCGGATGATATTGGCTCAACCGGAGGAGGCTGTCGAACGCGTGGTTACACCGACGGTTCAGGTGAAGGAAAAGCTTAATATTGCGACTTGTTTCGCTCCGGCACGCAAGAGGATGCTTCGCAAGCGCAGCTTTCGCGGCATCAGCTTGGTTGTTGCATCGTTGATCGGGTTGGTGACCACGATGGGCGTTATGAGCGCTCGCAAGCTGTGGTTGGAGAATGTCCCAAAGTTGGGTATGGAAGCAGGCGTCTACCGATGTAGTTATGATGGGCAAGGAAAAGGGGTTTCCTGCCGCGCAGTTGTTGGGAATGCTATGGTACAATTTTCGGGCGGCATAGAAGGTTGTTCAACAGTTGCGGTTACGTCAACCTATGGCGGGTCATGCGAGCGGAAAGAGTGGCAATTCGTTATTTCCGAACACAAGGGTGGTGAACATGCGGCCAAGGTGGTCGATGCTAAGGGCCAAACTAAGTTCCGATTGACTCTCCAACGAGAAACCCATTAATCACCCGTATATTGGCCGTCCTGAGTTAGTTCAAATTGAATCTTTGTCCCATGATTAGGGAGCCCATACACCTCAAGAAAGCTGTCGTGCCGATCGAGAATACATTTTGCGAGAGCCATGCCAATATGAGCCTTGACGGTGTCGCCTTGTTCACACGAAGGAGCTTTTTGGTAAACCTGATCGAAGGGATGTGATGCGCCGCCCTCATTATGAATTCGTCCGTGTCCTGTGTCGCGGACGCTGACTCGTACTCCCCGCAAGGATGGCTCGAACAGGATTGCCACATGGCCACCAGGAGGAGTTTCCTTAATTGCCGTGCCAACGATGTGTGAAAGAGCGCGTTCAATGAGGCTTTCGTCCGCATAGACCGGGGGTAAATGGGGTACCAATTCTACCGAAAAGGTAATGTGCTTTTGCGCCGCCTCGGTACGAAACTCGCGCTGCAGAAACCGAGCGAGATCCGAGACAAAAAAAGAGCTTGGTTGAGGCTCCATTATATGACTTTCCATGCGGGTCAGGTCAATCAAGTCTTGAATCGATCGTTGCGCTCCCGTTAGGTTATATGTTTGTTGGCTAAAGTCAGTTTCAAGGGACGCTAGGTCAATGCCGTTTGAATCAGGAGGTGATTTGACCGCCCCGATATTCGTGGTGGAGAAGGTTGCCTTTTGACATATGTCCGCAAGATAGTTAGCCAACATTTCTTCGCGACGCCGGGATCTCATTTGCTCATTGGTGAAGGCGGTAAGCGAGGACTCGATATTATCTGCCAGACTTCTAATGGTTGAGGGTGAAAACTTGCGCACCGGAATGTGGCGGCCCTCGGCCCTGAATTCATCAAGAGCTCGCGATAGGCGTTGCACCTGCTTAAGTAAATATCGTGGGTAGAGGATCCCATGTAATCCGGCCAGAATGGTGAGACCAAATCCGACGAAAACAATGAGCTCGGGTGAAAGTTCCACAGGTTACTCCTCACGATCTTAGATCGGAGTTTCGAATCGGGAACTTTACGTCTTATTGTAAGGTTGGGTGCCGTTGTGATAGAAGCCCTTTCAAAGGGAGGGGAGCTGCTGATTTCCGTTATTTATGAGGTACGTGCTTGTATCGATCCTGCTCTGTCTGGCCGTGTCAGCGTGTCAGTGGGACAAAGTGCCCGATGGGCGTATTTTGGTGAAAAATGATTCTCAGGACAGCAGCTATAATATTTTGGAAGTTTCCGGCGGTGGAGCCTTTGGATCTTTAAAGCCGGGCGAAAAGTTGCTGTTACCTCGCGGTACAACCTCTATTTCTTTCGTCCGCAGGTATAAGGATTACACCCGTTCCTATCGCGTGCAGTGTCCGTTAAGCCTCAAAAAGGGAATAGTCATTAAACTCATTGATGTTCACGTAAACCGTATTGCCGGAAACTGTGAAACTGTGGAAG
>CAZPBV010000251.1:1526-2942 GCA_964584675.1 uncultured Bdellovibrionales bacterium | reverse complement strand
ACAACTACAGCTGGCGCCGTCAACGCCGGATTATAGCAAAGTGCCGCTCAGAATGAGCGAGGCTATGGTAAAAAATATGACAATGCCGGTCACATCCACCAAGGTAGCAACAAAGGGGGTAGAAGAGGTAGCCGGGTCGGCTCCTAAACGTTTCAGGAGGAATGGCAGCATTGATCCGGCGATAACTCCCCATAGCACCACTGCTATGACGGTTAGCGAAACAGTCACCGCGAGAAGTAGCCAGTGCGGGCCATAGGCATGCCCCACTCCGCCCCAAACAGATACCCGCAAAAAACCAATCGAGCCCAGTATGGCACCAAGGACAAGACCCACCAAAAGCTCCCTCCGTAGCACGCGCATCCAATGGCTAAGCTGCAACTCTCCGAGAGCAAATGAACGGATAACCAGTGTTGCCGCTTGAGACCCGGAGTTGCCGCCGCTCGAAATTATGAGCGGCAGGAACATAGCCAAGACAACAGCTCGATCGAGTTCGCCTTCGAACACTCCCAGCGCACTCGCGGTAAGCATCTCCCCAATAAATAATGTAATGAGCCACAATGCCCTTTTTCTGATGAGATCCCGAAAGCGGATAGACAGGTATGGTTCGGCAAAAGCCTCCATGGCGCCCAATTTTTGAATATCTTCGGTAGCCTCTGCCTCGGCAACGTCGAGCACATCATCGACGGTAACAATGCCAATCATGACGCCTTGGGAGTCGATTACAGGCAGGGTGTTGCGGTCGTATTTCTTAAATGTCTCAACCGCATATTCCTGGTCCTGATTGGCTTGAAGAGAGATCACTTGCGCATCCATCAGGTCCCTCACCAACTGGTCGGACTGTGCTAAGAGAATATCCCGCGCTCGTACCTGGCTGACCAATTTTCCCTTCTCGTCGATGACATAGAGAGTATGAATGTGCTCGACTTTGTGGCCATAGGTACGAATGTGACTGAAAACTTGCTGCATGTTCCAGTGTTGCTTAATAGCCAGATATTCAGGCGTCATGATGCGGCCGACGCTATTTTCAGGATACCCGAGGAGCGATAGAGCTATGGAGCGTTCTTCTTTGCTGAGAAGGTTAATGAGCTTCTTAGCGGCAACACCCGGGATCTCTTCGAGCAGCGCCGTACGATCGTCCGGTTCCATGTCGTTGAGGATGATGGCGACGCGGCTATCCCCTAACGCATTTAAGAGACTAGTTTGCTGCTCTAGTTGCAGATACTCGAAAATGTCGGTAGCCAACCCTCGCGGCAAAATACGAAAAACGACTGCCTGGTCGGCTGAGGGAAATTGGGAAAGAATCTCCGCCACATCAGCCGGCATAGCAGAGACGAGAAGGTCACGTAATCCGCGAAAGTCCCTCTGCGCTATGCACTCTCTTATGCTCTCGGTTAAGTTGTCTTCCACAGTCCATTT
>CAZPBV010000251.1:0-1516 GCA_964584675.1 uncultured Bdellovibrionales bacterium | reverse complement strand
GTGGGTACCTTCATGGAGGCTAGCCCGGACTTCTCACCACTGAGTGAGAAGTCCAGGCTAGAAGGTCGCTGAAAATGTAGACTCTCCCGAAGGTTCTCGTGCCGTTGCCACTGTGCAGCATACGGAGTTAACTATCATCGCCGGGGTCGTTGGCAGTCTCGCGCGATAAGAAAGCCGACTTTTCGCCTGATAATATGCCTGCATGATTCCTAGCAAGCGGGCTTTGCATGGCCTCGGCTATCTTTTGGACTGTCTGTAGTCCCGGACGGGAGATGGTGAATTGAGTCAGGGGGTCAAAGAAACGGGTGGTCAGTACCTTGCCTATAGCCAGTGCTAACTCGCTATTGTCGGGCTCAAGAATAAGCATAGCGCCAACTGCAGCGACTAGAAGCCGAGGCTCGTCAGCCCGTAGAAATGATAAAAGAAGCGGCGTGGTGCTCGACCTGTACGATGGAACAGCCCCGAGAGCTTCAATGGCCATTGCCTTGGCCTGGAGGGGTAGGGTCGGTAATATTTCCGTAATTACTTTGGCCGCGGCGGGGCCAATCTTCCCCACTAAGTTAAGCAAGCGACGGCGCTCTGCCGAGTCATCGCATCCCTCGAATTCCTCCCGAAGAAACTCTTGTGGGGCAGAGTCCGGTCGAGTCCGCGCAAGGGTTGAAAAGGCATCATAGCGTAAAGATTTTGAACGGCGCTCCTCTCGCACAATAGACTGAAGAACAGGGACAAACTCCGGAATTACTCCTGAGAGATCGCCGGCTATGGGAATAAGGAGCCTGCGGTGCGGGTAGTCCTTGCCTTCTAAGAGTCTAAAAATAGTTTGTGAAGCGGCAGGGGAGTTGAGTTGTAAAAGAGACCAGTTTCGGAGGATTGAGCGCTGCACAGCAGGAATGGCAGCCGAATCCTCCAATGTGGCTAGCAAAGTTTGTTGAGTTTCGGCCGGCAAGGGGGCGCAGCGTGAAAGCACTCGCACCGAATCTTGAACGAATCCTCCAGGCTGTCTCAGACAAGCCAACATGTCAGAAACTAGGGTTGCGCACAACTGCGGCGCCCCCGTCCCCAACAAGAGAAACGCAAGCCGCGGCTTTTCTTCGCACCGGCTCTGACTCAATCGAGACATGAGGTCAGGAATGTACCGTGGCTCAAGCTGCCCGAGAGAGGCGAGCGTTTGTGCCAAAGCCGGCCGACTACCCGGGTTTGATCGAGCTATGAGAGTAGTCAGTTCTTTGCGAGCGGCATCTCCCAGAAGCGACAGAGATTCATTGGCTTGCCGCTGAATACTCGGTTCGGGATCGGTAAGCATACTCGCCAGCGTTGTGATGGCCAAGGGTTGCGTCGGCCTGATCCGGCCGAGTATGTATGCCGTTCGGAGGCGGCCCTCCGGCGAGCGCTCTCGCAAATGTTGCGCCAGTACTGAGATGGCATCCCTGCCGGACGAGATAACAAAGCCGACCGCCGGATGGCGTTCGCGGGGAAGATCGAGGTTCGTTTCTAACGCCTCCAGCGCCGGTAGTAT
>CAZPBV010000250.1:0-5269 GCA_964584675.1 uncultured Bdellovibrionales bacterium | reverse complement strand
TGCCACAACAGCAACAAGAATAGGAATACAAAGAAAAAGTGAACTTACTTTTGTTGCGAGCGCCATGCCTAGCGGAACGGCAAAAAACGCGGTGCTCCAAAGACGAGGCGACTCAAAAAAAGCCACCGTTCCGTATAGCGTCATGATGCAAAAGAGAGTCAGCGGTATATCGGAGGTGAAGTAGCGCGAGAGCTGAATGTGAAAAAAATTAAATGCCAAAAACGCGGCCGCAAGCACTCCGGCCCACGGATTCCTAAAAATTCTGGTGGACAAAGCGTAGGTCAACAGGACGGTGAGCAAGCCGCACAGCGTACAGAGCGTGCGTCCTACGAGAAAGAGGCCATCATAATGTGTCAATTGCGGCCACCACATACCAATGGCCTGCGCGGAGATCCAAAGTAGGTAGTACGGCAAGCTGCCGTATGCAAAATGGTGCGGGTTGGGGTCGGCCCAGGACAACCGTTCTGCCACCATCACCATATGGCGTTCGTCGGGATGAGTGCCGAGGCCGAAAGATATGTGGTAGAGCCGAGCAAATGCGGCAAGAGATACGACAATCGCAAGACAAATGTGATGGCTTCGGATTCGGGACCAGACCAGCATAACATCCGGATCCTAACGACGGCTTTCCGGCTTGGCAATTTGTTTCTGCCGCTAGTATTCTAACAACGGTCGCAGACTTCAGCTGGTGAGAGGTTTGGACTAGGAGCGGGGTCGAGAGAGCAGGTGAAGGGGCACACGGAACTGGATACACGGACGCGACTTGTGGCATGGGCCGGATGGGCTCTGATTGCCTTATGCCTTGCCTGGTCAGTTACTTATGGCTTTTCATATCTTCGCATCGTTTCCGAGCCGCATGCCTACGAACAGGCCTCACGTTGGATGTATCGGCACATTCCTCCCGGTTCTCGCATATTGAATGTACATTGGGACGACCATCTCCCCATTACTCTTCCGGGCCTTTCTCCGGAACGATTTCACTACCAGGTTGAGGGGAGGCAGTGGGAGTTGCCGCTCTACGAGCCTGAGTCGCCAAATAAGCTTGGGAATGTGAGCGCTCAGTTGGCAGATGCCGACTATCTTGTCTTTCCCACCGCCCGCATTCCCGGCTCCATTCCACGCAGGCCCGATGAGTACCCTCAAACACTTGCGTTGATTCAGCTGCTGTTCTCGGAAAAACTTGGATATCACATTGTGCATGTTACCAAAGTGAACCCGGGAATCGGAGCTTGGGAGTTTCCTGATTCCCTAGCGGATGAAAGCATCAGCGTATACGATCACCCTGCGGCTATCATATTTAGCAATGTTGAAAGGTTGAGCGCTCAACAGATAGAGGAACGAGTTCAAAGCGCGGATGCTTTTGGCCCGCTCCTCTCGAGGGAAGAAATTCTTGACATTCAGGGAGGTCTCGCCCCAAAGCCTTTTTCCCGGCCCCTACCTCAAGTGTTGCAGGTCATTTTGTGGCTTGCTGCGCTAGAAGTAGTCACCTTTGTGGGCTGGCCTATCTTAGCCGTTCTCTTCTTCCGTTTGCCTGACAATGGTTTTGGACTGGCCAAGATAGGAGGGCTCGTGATGATAGCCTACCTGACATGGCTGCTGCATCGATTCGGAGTCATTACCCCGGCACCTGCCGCCGGCTGGCTGGTAGTTCTTATTGTTGGAGTCGGCAGCCTATTGGTGTTGTCATGGAATAGACTGACAATTCCCGAACTATTGCGGGCTACTCATGGGGAATGTCTTCGGACCAACCTTTGTTTTTGGGGAGCTTTTCTTTCCATAGCACTGCTGAGATTCTTCCAACCTGAAATTTTTTGGGGCGAAAAGCCCATGGATTTCACCTTTCTCAACTATTTTACTCGAGTAGAAACCCTTCCCCCTAGTGATCCGTGGGCTGCGGGCAGTACCATGAACTACTACTATTTTGGTGTCTACGCCTTGTCCCTGCTACACAAATTGAGCGGGGTTGATACGGCCATCGGGTACAATCTCAGTATTGCCACCATTGGTGCATGGAGTGTGGCCGCTTTGTATTCGCTCTTTCGGGCCTTCTCTCGATCGATAGTGTGGTCGGCTATCGGAGCGTTTGCCATTGTTTATTTCAGCAACTTTGAGTGGGTGCGTCTCGCTTTTGTTGAGGGTAAAGCCTTTAATTTTGACATGTTTTGGGCAAGTACTCGCCTCTTCAACTCGCCTGCCTTTGCCGAGTATCCGTGGTGGTCTTTGCTCTTTGCCGATGTTCATGCGCATGTCATCGCCCAGCCGGTTTTTATTCTATTCACCGCGGTTCTTGCCATTACCTTTCTTGGCGATCGGTATGAGTGCTATGACGATCGGTTTTCAAGGGCCACATTCTTTGGGCGAATAGCGTTCTTGGGGCTCTGTATGGGGATTCTCTTTATGATGAATACCTGGGACTTCATGAGCGCTTGTGGTGGGGCTTTCCTTTTTGGTGGCGGGGCATTTCTTCTCCCATGGGTGAATAAAGAGCCTTGGGTCAATATCGCCAATAGATGGAAGACTCTTGCAGTGGGCTTCGTGCTCCTTGCGGGGGTTGCTGCCCTAACGATTTATCCCTTTGTGTTAGGGGTTCCCTCCGCATTCCAGGTGCACTTTGGGTGGGTTACACAAGAGGAGTTCAACAATCTTTCGCAAGTCCTCAGACATTTGGGATTATGGATAATCCCGATGCTATTTGGCGTGGTATTTTTTTTGACCTTCGATAGCGGCGATATCACTTGGCGAAGCAGCCTCATTGCCGGGGCGGTCGGCCTGATTCCATTGGCGCTGGCTCTTTGGAGCGCTGGGGCCGGTAATAGGCAACTTCCATGGGACATTGTCGGAAGTTCGGCGGTACTTGTCTGTTTGTCAGGAATGCTCACGTTTCGGCGTGACCGGGCAGTGAGTCTTTTCGGATGGTGCGGTGTTTGCATCGGTCTTGTTATCCCGACGGTGGAGCTTGTGTTTCTTATCGACCGTATGAACACAATTTTTAAGTTCTACAGCGCTGTTTGGATAGTCGGAGGAATCGGTGCTGTTATTGCGGCGTCGCTAACATACGAGCGCTTAGTGGCAGTGGCTGCGCGTGCTTGGGATGATCGAATTTTGAAAGCGGCGTGGTTCGTTATTCCTGTCTGTGGGCTGGTTGCCGCAACTGGCAGTGTCATCTTTGCCGGCGTTATTGGTTCGTTTTCCCGAGTGAATGGCCCCCGATATACCTTAGATGGGATGGCCTATCTTGATAAGCAAAATCCCTCCGAGGCAAAGCTTATGCGGTGGATGCGTGCCAACATTACCGGAACACCAGTGGTCCTTGAAGCCTGGGGAATCTCCTACGGGCCTTACACCAGAATATCAATGAACACCGGTTTGCCAACCATTCTTGGATGGGAGCACCATGTTAAACAGCGCGGACTCCTGCCTCAGGAGGTACCTCGCCGTCGTCGGCTCATAGAGTCGATTTATCGCGGGGCTAACATGGAGGAAACTGCCCAGCTCCTCAAGCAGAATAAGATTGAATATGTAGTAATTGGAGATCTTGAGCGAACAACGTATGGGGCTTCGCTGTTGGATCGTTGGCTCAGTCGAACCGATCTGTTCAACGTCGTGTGGCAGGAAGGCAATACCGCGCTTCTGAGCGCGCGATGATGAACCGCTTTTATCCTCGCTCCGAATATATGGCCTGGAAAGAAGGTACCATTGGTGCCACCCAACCCCCTGTTGCTTTAGGACGATTAAACCATGTTCGTGTAAGATATTGGTATATTTTAATATTTCGCCCTCACTCAAGATAGCACACCCTGCAACTTGAGCATATTTGAGCCCACGCCAAGTTGGGGGGCATCATGCCTATCTCAAGCGAAAGTATATCAACTGGTCGTACTGATTTGACGATAACTCTTACCAGTAAGGTCGCGCGGGAGGAAACGAGAATGAATTTTCAACGAGTCCTTTTGGGAATTTTGATGGTAGTAACTCCATATTCGGTCTCAGCGGAAGATGTTGTTATCAACAGTGCGCGTTTTGATGCACAAGGAAGACTGGTGGTTAAGGTTTCCGAGGTCGGAACTGAAAACTGTTATTTGACTGTATATGGCGGATTGACCCGCAAATCTGTAGACACGGCGATTATTGGTCGTCTCGCGACCGGCGCGGAGGTCCTGGGAAACAGAGCCGCTATTAGAACTAGGCGACGATATTATTGTAAAAAACGCACCCTGCTTGTTAATGTGCAACGACTATGTACCGATGATACTCCCCCGTCGACCTCTGACACGGTCGAGGTCAGTGTGCCTGCTGGGAATGTGAAGCGTTAACCGCGGTTGGAAAGGCCGGTGAATCTCGGGGGAGACGCAAAATCATACAAACTATGATTTGTTTACTTAGCCTAGGATATGATCCTGTGCGCCGTTTGGGAGTTGCGCGAAGCGTATCCGTCCATCAGCGATTGTCTCAGACGCCGCGCGCAATGGTTGACGGGAAGTCCGAAGAAACGGGCATTTTCAAGTAGTTTCAGCGTCTTACTATGCCGCGGATGCCGAAAATTAGGCGAAATGCCTGGTATAAGTTATTTCAATACGTATAGAATAGAGCGTCTTTGCGTATTGAAGTGCGCAGGTAGAGCGGGGGGCATGACAATCAATAAAGTGAGACCATCGACATTAGTAATCCTTTTTGTTCTTGCCGTTGCCGGGTTGGCCCTGTCGGCTTATTCGGTCTATGAGCATGTCTCTTTAGCCGTGGGGCTCGATACTCATTCTCCTCTGTGCTCAATCGGCGAGGGTTTTAGCTGCCAGAAAGTTCTTCAAAGCAAGTATTCTTCGATTTTTGGCGTCCCGCTCGGTAGCTTTGGCTTGCTCTTTTATGTCAGCATTCTTGGCCTGGTTCTACTTGTGCGGGAGCGCGAATCGGTTCGGGTGAGCGCTCTGGTAGACGCCGTCTTAACCCTTTCCTTTATTGCTTCCCTGTATTCGCTGTTTTTGTTCTACCTTTCAAAATTTGTCATTGAGGCCATTTGCCCTATTTGTTTAGGCACGTACCTAGTTAATTTTGGGCTGTTTCTGGTGAGCTGGGTGGCGGCCCGGGATAGAGGCTTTCTCTTGAGGCTCATTGGGGGGGTGCGGGCTCTCTTTTCCTTTCCTCTCCTCATCGCTGGCCTAGCGCGGGAAGGAGTCGGATTGGCGCGAATTTCGTTTCTTGGTCTTCTTGTGGCCGCTTTTGGCGCTCACGCATTGCCTGATTACTTGCTCGGTAAGGTTACCTACGTGCAGCT
>CAZPBV010000249.1:0-5287 GCA_964584675.1 uncultured Bdellovibrionales bacterium | reverse complement strand
GAAGGGGCATTATCCAGCGATAGAAATCCTCGACAGCGTTTCTCGTGTTATGAGCGATATTGTTCCCGAAGAACAACTTACTTTGGCATCTGAAGCGCGGGACATCATTGCTACTTATCGGGAGGCGGAGGATCTCATTACTATCGGCGCATACAAAGAGGGACAGAATCCCCGCGTGGATCGGGCAGTAAAGACGATTGATGCTCTCAACGCGTTTTTGCGGCAGAGATCGTCCGACAAGGCCGGTATGCAGGAGAGTTGGAGTCAGTTGCGTTCAATTCTTCGGGGGAAAGAAGGGGCGGCGCGGTAGGTGGGCTATGAGGCGATATGAAGAAGTTCAAGTTTCGATTGCAGCGGGTTCAAGATTATCGGGCAACGGTGCGTGATGAGAAGAAGCGGGTGTTGCTCATTAGGAATCAAAAATTGCGGGACGAGCAGGATCGCCTGGAGATTTTGCTGCAAACTCAGCGTGAGAATATTGACCCGCAAGGCTTGGTTCCCATTGAGGAGTTGTACGTTCGCGGTCTTTTTGCCTCGCGGTTGCGGGAGGAAATCGCCATGCAGCGTCTCAACATAATTAAGGTTGAAGAAGAGGTGAAGGAGGCTCTGGCTGAATACATAGAGGCGGCAAAAGATCTCAAAGCCTTGGAAACTCTGAAGGCGCATCGCCTGGCGGAGTATTGGGAGGACTATTACAAGGAAGAGGGAAAGTTTTTGGATGAATTGGCGGTACAGAGGGGTAATAGGCTGTATCCTACTAGGGAATCGGAGGATGAGGTGAGTTATGATGTCGAAAAAGAATAAGCTGACTCGCGAGCAAGCGGAGGAATTATATAAGGATTTGCAAACGACTGTGGCAGCTCTGCGTTTTAAGGGTGCCGTGAAGAATCCCGTGGCGCCGAAGAGCAAGGAAAAAAGAATAAAGCCTTCTCCACTGAAAGGGTACAGCAGCGAAGGAGCTTTCAGGCATGGAGCAAGTAATGCCGTAGCAGCGGAAATTGCGCAGACAATCAGTGAGTCGCTGTCTGGAGATAGGGCCGGTATGCGCTCACGCAGTTCTATAAGCGGTCAACGAGTGGCGTTCGCGTGCGTTATCTTTTTCGCTGTGGTGAAAGTAGTGCTGAGCGCACTCGAGGCGAGCGGGGTCGCCACCGCTGCGCCTGCTATGGCGACCATGGCGTCTTCTGGCAGTGCGCCAGCCCTTCCGGCGATTCCATCCTCTTCTCAGAGTTACTCGAAAGAGGAGCTGCATGTTCTTAGTGCGCTTGACGCGCGACGGGTTGAGCTTGAGGAGCGAAATAGGAAACTCGATGAAAAAGGCGAGGATATTGATCGGCGAGAGCGAGAGTTTGCTGTGAAGTTGACTGAGCTGAGAGAACTCACCGATGCCCTTAAGAATGACCGAGAAAAGAGCGATAAGAAACGCAGTGTGCAGCTCGATCAATTGGCAAATGTATATTCTGCGATGGATCCAAAAGAGGCGGCTGCTCTCATTGAGCAGCTTGATGTGACCATTGCTCTCGAATTGGTAAGCAGAATGCCTGAGAAGCGAATCGGACAGATTCTTGGGCTTATGAATTCCGGCAAAGCTCTAGCCATTACTCGTCTTCTCAGCGGGCGATAATAGTGAATGCGAACTGGCTGCTAATAAGTTTGTATCCTTAGCCCGCCGCAAAGAGTACCGGTGCCGCTATGAACTGAAGAATCAACCAGGGTAGTTTGCTCCGCAAAAAGGCGAAAAGAGAGAAGATTCAGCACTTCCTCTACTTGGGGCGCTGAAATTTTTAGTTCAGGCTCCTGCATTAAGAGTAACGGAATGAAAGGCTTCGCAAGCTCGAGCAGCGGGGTTGTATTCAGCACAAAATAATAATCAGAATTGGCAACATAGCGGGGGTTTTCTTGTGCAGCCGTCTCTGAAACAGGAAGGAGTGGGGAGGAGGAGCGAATGAGTCGGGGAACTGAGTCTAACAGCTCCTGGCTCCCGCTCGCAAACATTGCATTGTTTGAAACCTTGATAAACGAAATGGCTTCTCCACCGGCCATTATTTCCAGTTTCTGTTCAAAAGGCCCCGTGCCTGGAACTTCTACTATGCGGGCCTCAGGAAGTCTATCCGATGATAGACCCGCTCCCAAGACTTTAATAACTTCATTTAACCGCTGCGCCAGCTCTCGAATGGCTATCGTATCACCGCCACCCAAGAACAACCCAAACTCTGGAAGCATATGGGGGCCCGCGTTTATCAGTATGCCCAGCTCCTCAAATGGAATGTGAGATACGATCCCTTCCAAGTCATCAATATGCGAAAGAAACCCTTTCCATGAAGCATCATTTTCAATGGATGAAAAAGCAGAAGGCGTTAAAGATCGCCCATACTCACGCGCGAGAAAGAAAAGCAACCGGCGAGGGATTCGCAGCCCGAAGATGGTTTGTGCCGTAACGAGCCGCTCAAACTCCGAATGGGATGAAGACCTGTTTACTTCTGAAACATATTCCTCGAAATTTTTCCGGGAATTGGAATCGGATTTCAGGGTGGCGCATTGTCGAAACTCCAATCCATTTCCAATAGTGGCTCCCAGCCCGACACTTTCAAAATTAGTAAGTGATGAAGTGCTAAAAGCAGTTGTGGATCCTTGGCTTGCATGATTCAGGATTCCGTCAAGAATGGGCCAAGCAGAACGATAATCAAGTAGTCCAACGAAGATAGGAGATGGGGGAAATGCAGGAGCTGTGCGGGTCCAAAGGGAAGACTGAAACATAGATTCCTGTGAGCCGCTTGCCAGAAACTGTTTCTCGTCGGCTATTCCGAGCGTTACCTGAATATCTTTTTCATGGAGTATTAATAAACCGCCTATACTAGGACGCCGGCGCAGAGAGAATTCTATTCGCAAGTTAGATTCGTCGAGAGCGGCCAGTCGAATATCGCTCTCAGGTGTTTGAGACTTAATGGCACGAAGTACAACATCGCGGGCGCGAGCCGGAATGACATCCGAGGTAAATCGGGCGACCCCATACAGCGAGGGAATTTGAATTCCTGTTTGGCTGTCGAGTACAAACTTGTCTTGGGACGCGGCAAGAAAGAACTCTTTTCCGGTTCGAAAAATGTCTTGAGCCAAGAGAAGCAGCTCGAGTCCATTGACTTGCTTGTCCGAGAGATTTCGTTCCGCACGCTGGCCAAGCACCTGCCGGAAATTAAATTCTTCAAGAGCCTTATCGAGGTTGAAATATTGCCAAAGTTGAGTGTGCGTGAATCGAGACTTGAGGATTGCCAAAAAGTCGACCAATCTGGATAGATTTTGAGGGTAGATGGCGAGAGCAGCCAAGAAATGCGAATGAATTGAGCGAAAAGGAGACTCGAGATCAAAACTTGCCTCCGATCTAGCAGCCAAGGAATGACTATCATCGCCAGAATGAAAAAAGTGACGGCCATTTTGCCACCACAGTATTGAAAGAACGAGAACAAGCGCTCCCGCAATGAAGAAAATAACGCCATGCTTTTTCATTGTCCGGGAGTGTACTATAGACGGATAAACCGGCAATAGAGGTAACCTCATGAGAACCCTGCAAGGACTTGCGAAAGCAATTGAAAGACTAGGAGTACTCCTCGAGTTAAAGGGCGAGAATGTCTTTAAAGTTGGGGCTCATCACCATCTGGCGCGTGCCCTTGAAGAGTTTTCAGGCTCGCTGGAGGAGTTTGTCAATCGCGCCCGGGTGGGGCAAGTAAAAGGGGTAGGCAAGGGACTGTTAGAAAAAATAGAACAGTTCTATTCGGGCGGTGAGATAGAAGAGTTGTCGTTACTTGAGCGAGATATTCCGGGAACCATATTTGAGATCCTCAAGCTGCCTGGTCTTGGTGTCAAAAAGCTTAAACTTTTGTACGACGCTCTTCACATCGTATCACTTGAGCAGCTGGAACAGGCGTGTGCCAAAGGCCTTATTGCGCAATTGCCTGGTTTTGGTGAAAAAACGCAGCAAAAAATACTGGTCAACATTCGACGTTTGGCGGCCTATTCCAATTTATTTCTCTATAGCGAGGCCGCGAGGCAGGCGGAGAACTTTGCAACGTATCTTGTCCGGGGTGACGGTAGTGTCGAACTGAAAATTGTCGGATCTCTTCGACGGAGGAATGAGATTGTAAGAAACATTAATATTTTGGTGGCGAGTCGGGAACCTCAACAGGTCATGCGACATGTTGTAGCATATCCGGAAGTTTCGCACGTCCTATCGACACAGGAAACAACATGTGTCGTCATGCTCAACTCGGGCATTCCGGCCGAGGTGCGGGTAGTGTCTCGAGAGCAGTACCCGCTTGCTCTCGTATATTCCACGGGAACTCAAGGGCATTGTATCGCGCTTGAGCAGCGGGCCAGTTCTTTGGGATTGCAGCTGGGCGAAACGGGGCTATTGAGCGGTGACAAGCTTGAGAAGGTATCCACTGAGGAGGAAGTCTATACCCGTCTCGGACTTGGCGTGATTCCGCCTGAACTGCGGGAAGGGCGGAATGAGGTCGAAGAGGCGCTTCGATATCGGGACACAGGATTTCCTGTGTTAGTGACTGAATCAGACATACGAGGCGTGTTGCATTGCCATTCGACATACTCTGATGGACGTAACACCCTTCGTGAAATGGCCGAAGCAATTCGTGACATGGGGTATGAGTATTTTGGTATATCCGATCACTCACGATCGGCGCGCTATGCTCGGGGGCTGAGTATTGAGCAAGTCATTCAGCAGCACGAGGAAATTGAGAAACTCAATGAAGCAATGGCGCCATTTAGAGTTCTCAAGGGCATTGAGTCTGACATTCTAAAAGATGGCTTGCTTGACTATCCTGATGAAGTCCTGAAGCGGTTTGACTTTGTGGTAGCCTCTGTCCATGACAACTTCGCCATGAGTGAGCAGGACATGACCGCTCGCATTATTCGCGCACTGGAGAACCCCTATACCACTATCCTCGGTCATATGACGGGGCGTCTCTTACTTGAACGGGAGCCTTATAGAGTAAGGATAGAGGAAGTCTTGAAACGAGCGGGGCAACTGGGAAAGGCAGTAGAGCTTAACGCAAACCCCCGTCGCCTTGATATTGACTGGAGATGGATTCGCGAAGCGAAAAATCTGGGTGTAAAGATACCGATCAATCCCGATGCCCATTCCATATCTGCGATCAATGACCTGCACTATGGCATCGGCATCGCCCGCAAAGGCGGCCTCCTCCCGTCCGATATTTTCTCCGATATTTTCTCAGAGACTGCGCGATAATAGAAGTGAGAAGAGAGCGCTGTGTGGGAC
>CAZPBV010000248.1:0-5327 GCA_964584675.1 uncultured Bdellovibrionales bacterium | reverse complement strand
ATCCAAGAGATATGCCACAAAGGGCAGCAAAGGTAAGCTGAATACTAGGTTCCAAAAAACTGAGGGGATAGAGCAACGCCACAAATAGAAAGGAAACTGAGACCGCATTGAGGAGCGTGCGTTGACTCTCCCGCATCGATGCTCCCATAAAACACAGCACTGCTAACAGGGCGCGAACATTCGAATGCTCGGGACCAATCAAGGCAACAAAGAGCGCACTTACAATAAGACCTGCAACAAAACATATATTTCGGGAATCGCGCGCCGGTGATACCAAGGAGCAGCATGCGCGAACAATGGCGCCGGCTAAAAAAAATACCAATGAAATTTGATAGCCGGACACCACTAAGAGGTGCGTTAAACCAGTAAGTTGAAAAGCCCTATCGGTTCGAGTCGTCATAGTGTCGCGATCTCCAAATGAAAGAGCGCGCAGGAACCCCGAGGCCTCGCCCGTTCCAAGGACTCCCTCCAACAATCGAACCATCCGCTGATGAGCCCGTTCAAGGGGCGAGGCTTCCGCTCGCGCCACGAGCGCCGCGTAGCGGACTTTGCACGTATAAAACACCCCTCGACGACGCAGGGTGCTGTTCCATGATACGGGGAGAGGATCAGAGACAACATCTAAGAGATCGGCGCGAATAAGGTATACATCCCGCGGTCCCATGCCGGTACTATTGCGCCATGGAAGGTCCACGGCCTGACAGAGCACTCGGCTCGTGGGACGACTAAATTCAGTGTAGTGTATGCGCTCGTCATCGCTTGTCACATAACCCAATACATCGCCCTGAAAACGGACTTCCCCCACCCGAGGCCGCCGAGGCTGACTTGACACCTTAATCAAGAGGGACGACCCCGCGGGGAAGGTCTCCCCTCCGCGCCACTCATGGCGTTCGGGCAACACGGAGATACTTCCGCATAGAAGGGATAGACAAAATATGGCAATCCAGCCCGGCACCTGTGTTTTCACCAGACAATAAATAGAACAGCAGGCAATACCGAAAACGAGGAAAAGTATCAACAACACCGAGAGATACTCAGTTAGGAGTTGCCCAATCACGACGCCCGGAATAAAGAAGAGAGAAGGAACGCAAGAACGAACAAAAGCCATCTTGCGCCGTGTATCAAATGAAGTTGAGCCCATAACATCAATCGGGAATGGTGAACTGATGAGATCTCGTTCGAGCACTATACGTAAAAGTTTCCTGCTGGCATGCGTAGTTGGCCTCATGGCGGGAGAGGTCGGCTGCGCCCGTCATCACGGATTAAGCGAATTTGCCATTGAGCTAGCCGTCAAAGAGCTTCCGGAACGCTATGGGCTGGTTCAAAATGAGGCTATTGGATCCTACCTATTTGAGCTTGAACGGCGATTAGTCTCGGCTCTGCCAGCCGAACGTAGAGTGGCGGTTCAAATGGCGATTCTCAATACTTCCGAATCATTGGCGGTTTCTGCTCCCGATGGAACGATTCTTGTTTCTCGCGGGCTCGTCCAAAGATTAGATACGGAGGCTGAGTTTGCCTACGTTGTAGCTCATGAAGTCGCGCATTTGACTTTAGGTCATCATGGCAATGATTCCGCACCCCGCACGCTCGAATTGGATGCCGACAAAGAAGCTTTGGGTATCATGGCCCTTGCTGGATTCGACCCGCGCTCGTCAATTCGAGCCTTGGGAAGAAATGCTCAAGAGTCATCCCTCGACCCCTCATTACACCCCGGCCTTAACGGATATGCCGACAATCAAGACTATCCGTCATTCGAAGAGAGAATCAATTTTATTAAGGCAACTATTATGGCTTCTTCTTGGCGGCCGCCCGCTATTGATGACCGCAGAGAGTTTCAAAAGTTCCGGACTGCTGTAATACGCCCACTGCCGTAATAAGCTCACGGTGAGGGGTCCAGATTAGGCGCGATAAGCTAACCCTACCGGCTTCGCCGTGGCCGACGATCCCTTCCACCTCGGCCGTTCCCGTTCCGGTTGCGGCTGTGACTCGGGGATGCCGATGGCTCTTCCCGTGAAACCCGAGCCAATTGCACCCCTTCTAAGGCGGCCTCCTGATTGACCTTCATAGCCTCATGTTCCAACAACACCCGGCTTAATTTTGCAACCAACTGTAATAGCTCCTCGCCACAACCACGGACCTCGCCAATTTCCTCAACGAGCCGTTGAGCAACCGCCAACTCTTTTGCGGTAATCGGGCCTGAAACTGCATCTACAATATTTCGAACATGTTTTACCCGGGCATCGAGCACCTCGCTATCGGACGGGAAGCCGACTTCGGTAAATTCGAGAGGTAACTTTTTACGAAGCTCGCTAAAATCCAAAAGATCACGCGGCGCTAGCAAAGTAAGGGCTCGTCCTGCCCTCCCCGCACGGCCAGTACGACCGCTGCGATGAATATAGACTTCGTGTTGATCCGGCAAAGAATAGTTAACAACCAAATCAATATGATCGATATCCAACCCTCGCGCCGCAATATCGGTGCCTATTAAAAGGTGTAACTTCTCAGCCCGAATAAGGGCGACAATAGCATCTCGCTGTTTCTGATTTAGATCTGAATTAAGCAAGCGAGCATCAAAACCACGCCGACGTAAATATACCTCCACCAGCTCAGTATCCGACTTGGTGTTACAAAAGATGATTGCAGAGCGAGGATTAACAACTTCAATAAAATCGCACAGAGCAGTGACTTTGGCCGTAAGCTCTGCACCAACTGGGCAAAATTGATGATCGATGAGCGGCAAATCCTCGCCGCTCGACTCCACAGCCACCTTGCGCGGCGCATGAAGAAACTTCTTGGCCAGCATTTCCACGCGGGGAGTTACCGTGGCGCTCACAAATATTCCCTGACGCCCCTCTGGAATGCGCCCCAAAATATTCTCAACATCCTCGGAAAAATCCATCGAGAACATTTCGTCAACCTCATCGACCGCAAAGAACTGAGCTTCTCGTAGTGAAATTTCCCGCTGGCGCAACAAATCCAATACCCGCCCCGGCGTTCCAACTATGACACGGCGGTCGTTATGCAATTCTCTCAACTGCTCCTTGATACTGACCCCACCGATGAGACATACGGGGCTCACTTGGGGGTCAATAGATCGAATCACCTCACAAATTTGATTTGCCAGCTCACGCGTGGGAGTAAGCACCAGTGCCATCGTTATCTGTTTGCACTCAGCTTCTCGTTCGGTGCTGTTGTTCTTCAATGACCACAAGGCTGCGCCCTTTTCCAGAGCAGCCAGAAGCGGCAACGCAAACGCTAGTGTTTTCCCGCTGCCAGTTTTCGCCTGAACCACCACATCAAAGCCGGAGAATGCGAGCGGCAAGGTCATGCTTTGCACCGGCGTCGGGGTGTCAAAGCCAAGCCGATCGATAGCTTGTTTCAGGTTGGCTAAGGGAACGAGATCTTTAAAGGTAACCATCTGATTTGGGGTCTCAACCATAGGTATGGCGGGGGGCGGGGTCATTGTCTCTGCTTGCATAAAAAAGGGTCATCTATTCATTACTATTGCTAATCTTTCCTGTAGCGTATCTTTTTACTTGTTACTAAGCAACGACGAGGCCTACTGGGCGATAAGCATCAAAAATAGAGTCCCGGAGGGGAATCAGAAATCCATGTAGGTTGTTGCCAAATTGAAAACAGCTAGACTACCCTCACCCAGCCTGATGAAACAAGTACGCCCTTCGTGTGGCGCTTACGAATAGAGCCAAGTATCCCGTTTGAGAAGGCTCGCTGTAGCCCTGCGAAGTAAAGTGAGCTTTAGGGGTTGGTGCTAGCGAAGCGGCGCACGGACCATCAGGTCCATGCGCAGGGAAACTCTAGTACAGACCTTGACTTTGGTTCAATTCAGTCGCGCAGTTCTGCTGATCTTGTAACCATGCAAGCGCGCAGGCTGTCTGCAAAGCGGAGTAACACGCAGCTTCGCAGACCGTTTTAAATGGGACCGCCCTCCTACATATATATCCAGTATTTCCATCACAGGCCTGCTCTGTAAGTACATTGCATTGCCCATGGGCATCTTCAGCTTCATCCATGCACTTCCGATATTGATCGTGAGCATCACTTGCCAACGCCATAGGGGCTGTGGACAGTAATATTGCTAGCATCGCAGTAAAAGTGCCTATTAACATACTAGGTTTCATAAGTTCTCCTCATTAAGGTAAACATTTATTCCCTACATAGCATGCAGTACGTCGTTAACCGCGCAGTATTTGTGCCCACAATAGTGTCTGATGCTGATTGCAACGAGGTCGCCTACTCGGACGAGCTTCTGTCCCTCAGCGCCTGAAGCACCCTTTCCGCCATGGCAAGCGGCATGCGTCCCACCCGGCAAATTTCCTGGGGACTAGCTTTCTCAAGACCTTTTACCGACCCAAAGGCCTTGAGGAGATTACGTTTTTTCTGAGGCCCCAGCCCTGGAATTCCGTCAAGGCGCGAGCCTGCCATCCGCTTCTGGCGTTTGCTGCGATGAAAAGAAATTACAAAACGGTGGGTTTCGTCCCGTACACGCTCGAGGAAATGAGTAACCCGATGAGCAGGATCCAAACGAATCGGGACCTCGGCACCTTCCACAAATACTCGCTCCGGCTTGGCTTCAGCCGCGCCGGCAGATCGAGTACCGGTCATTCTTCGGCGCAATAACCGCCTCTTGGCGAGCGCCACTATTTCAAGATTAAGCTTCAGTTGATCACGAGCCGCAAGAGCCTTTCGCAATTGCCCAATGCCGCCGTCAATAATAAGCAAATCGGGAGCATCTCCATCGCTTAGGGCACGCTCCAAGCGCCGCGAAACAACTTCGTGCATGGCGGCAAAATCATCTGGCTTATCTTGGAAGGAGAGCGTGTATCGTTTATACGATTGTTTGTCCGGCTGTCCGTCAAAAAATGCCGCGATAGCGCCTACAATATCCGACCCCTGTAAATTTGAAATATCAACACATTCGATGCGGCGCGGAATCTGCTTCAGCTTGAGAATACGCGCTAGTTCCTTAGAAACATCTAGCTGAGCACTCTCAGCCTCAAATGTCGTCACGTAGTGCTGGCGTGCATTTAACTGCGCCAAGCCCAAGAGCCGCATTTTCACTCCTCGCTGCGGGCAGGTAATCACGAAGGACTTTCCACGACGCTCCTTCAAAACTGCTTCCACCAGCGACATATTGGCAAATTTGAAAGGGACGATGATTTCTCCAGGAATTTCATGACCCCCTTCATAGTACTGTCCAATGGCAGCTTCGAGCACTTCCTCGTCAGAAACTGCCACGTCTGTAAATCGAAAATTTGAGGTTTCAGAAATGCGCCCATATCGAATTCTTAATAGAGTCAGAGCGGCCG
>CAZPBV010000247.1:1947-5328 GCA_964584675.1 uncultured Bdellovibrionales bacterium | reverse complement strand
TTCCAATAATAGTTCCGGGAATAGAAATGACGTCAGGGATGATATAGTAATCAATGTCAATAAAGCTGATCACAAGGAGAGCGCAAGTGAAGGCAAAAACTACCGCCGCAGTCGCGCTCACCCCGTAGATTTGGAAGGAAAGAATCGCGAAGCAGGCCGTGAGAACTTCCACGAGTGGATAGCGGAATGAAATTGATGCCTGACAGTATGCGCAACGTCCGCGCAGAGCAATCCAGCTAATTAGTGGAATATTGTGCCACCATAATAATTGTTTCTTACAATTGGGGCAAAGTGAACGGGACGGAGAAGACAGGCCTTGAACAATATCATCTTCGTCGTGGAGTTTTTCCACCGCCGGTTCGGCGGCAGAGAGGTTGGGGTCTGGGGAGGAGGTCTCGGCATTGGGATTCATCTCCTCCCAGGATGGCGGGCCCTTCTGTTTGCCGTACGGGATTCTATAGATGCAGACGGTAAGGAAACTCCCAATAATAAGCCCAAACAGAATTGAAAATGTCGTCACGAACAAATCCATGTGTAACCTCCGCTCATAGTATTTGATTCATAGCAGGCTATGACCGTTTTTAAAATTTTCATAGTATTAATACTGACAATTCAGTAGGTTAAGCCGAGGGCTTTGATAATAGGAAAACTTTTCATGGGTAGCGCAGTCACTGAGACTATAGAAGGGACTATAGAAGGGGGACTATGGAGGGGGCTGACACGACGACTGGAGAGACCAAAATTCATTACCCGACAGACGCAAGTTTAATGAATGATTGAATTCCGGTGTTGTGCGGTGAGCCGTCACCGGCAAGAGAAATCGCAAGTTCTGATGCTTCTTAGCTCGCTTCAAGAGGCTTCACTTTTTCACGCAGTCGCTCGAGGAGTCCTTCAAATTTCTCCTTTCTGATAATTCCGGCGAACTCATTGCGGTAATTCGCTACCAAGCCAATGTTTTCAATAACCACATCATATACTCGCCAAGTCCCGCTGGCGTTGAGAAGTTTGTAATCAATCGGGAATGTATCGCCCTTGTGCTTCACTGTTGTTTTGACAACCGACTTCGGAAAGTCAACATTCTCACTATCTATGCTGACCATACCCTTCTTAACGGTTTCAATCTTATTGAGATAGGTGCTTGCCAATAAATCTGAAAATACTTTTACAAATTCAGTTTGCTGCTCAGGTGTTGCTATCTGCCAGTTGGTGCCGAGAGAGCGCTTTGCCATCTCATCAAAATCAAAGCGCGGCTGAATAATTTCCCGCATTTTTTCTCGGCGAATTTTTCTATTGTTGTCACCCGGGAATTCTTCAACGACATGCACTACATCATCCAGAGTTTGGCGCACCTCGGTTAGGGCAGATGAATTTGTTTGCCCCAAGTCGGCCCACGCAGCATTTTTGCCCCGTCCCACAGTTGCCACCAAAAGGAAGCATGCCGCCATCGTCACCACTAGGATGCCATTTCTCATATGTCTCATATCGTCTCCTTCTCTTCTGGTTTTGCTCGGTACCTGACTCCGAAATGGGTTTTCCCTCCTTGTCAGTATGGCGGGCTAGGTATCCTGCTCAGATGCCTTGTCACCACCGCTTCCCGGTTTCTCCGATTCAGATTTTTCACCGGTCAGACTGTGTACAATTTTGCCGATAATATCCTCAATGTCTACTACAGACTCGGTCTCTGTCATGGTTTTCCCAGGTTGGACGTACATATTGGAGGCGCCTCGCGATATTTTTACGTACCGGTCCCCAATAATTCCCTTCGTGCGTATTGAAGCAATATCATCATCTCGAATTTGAACGCTCTTGTTCAAGCGCAGAGTAACGAGCGCCATGGGGTCTTTGAGTCGAATCTCCGAAACTGCCCCAATGGCCACTCCGGCAATCTCGACTGACGCCCCATTCTTTAATCCGGAAATATTATCGAATTCGGCATATATCTCATATTTGTCGGAAGCCCCGATGTCCAAACCACCCAACCCAACGGCAAGATATCCCGCAGCCCCAACCCCCGTCATAGCAAAGAGTCCAACAAGAAACTCCATGGTGAACTTACGCTTTGGCAACGGAAGCTGAGGGGGTTGTTTTTCACTGGATTTTAATTGGTCCATCGATGTTCCCGTTTAAAAATTGAAAGACCGCCGCATTGTCAAAGCTTGCTCCTTCACCGGATCTTTGCAGTTCCTCGGGCGTGCCCTCAAAAATAATCTTGCCTCCCAGAATCATAGCGACTCTGTCGGAAACTTGAAATACTTCGGGTAACTCATGACTAATGACCACACCCGTAAATCCCCAGCGCTTGCGACAATCCTTGATGAGATCGTAAACCTCTTGGCCTACTAAGGGATCGAGGCCGGTATTGGGTTCGTCAAATAACAACACTTTGGGTTCTGTGATGAGAGAGCGAGCCATGCCGACTCGCTTACGAATTCCAATCGATATTTGTTCGGGGTAAAGATTGGAATAAGACGAAATGCTGAGAGCTTCAAGCATCTGTATTGTACGTTGATGAATCTCCGGGCGACAGCACGTCGTGCGTTCGGTCAGCGCAAAAGCAACATTTTCGTATACCGTCAAGGAATCAAACAGGGCGGCCGACTGGAACAGAACTCCGAGAGAGCGGCGAATACGGTTCTTTGCTTTCTCTCCTCGAGCGCGTGTAATGTTCTCGCCGAAAATCTCTATTTCTCCCTCATCCGGTTCCATTATGCCCATTATAAGTTTCAGAAGGACGGACTTCCCTACCCCGCTCGGCCCCACAATCGCTGTCGTTTTTCCATCTTTAATCTCCAGGTTCACCCTATTAAGAACTACCTGAGCCCCAAAGCTTTTGGAAACATTGCGCACCGCAATCATAGTTTAATCCATGAATAGACGTGTCAGTACGCTGGTGAGAAAGT
This sequence comes from uncultured Bdellovibrionales bacterium, assembly GCA_964584675.1. Classification (GTDB taxonomy): domain Bacteria; phylum Bdellovibrionota_C; class UBA2361; order UBA2361; family JBGSMV01; genus CAZPBV01. The sequence goes on along the minus strand of CAZPBV010000247.1, from coordinate 2,428 downwards.
AATCGGTAATCAAGACCGCTACTGAAGCTGTTACAACTGACTGAGTGGTAGCCTTGTTTACTCCGACGGCGCCGAACCCACAGGTGTAGCCTTTGTAGCAACTTACCCACCCAAATATGAAGCCAAACACTAGCGCCTTGATGAAACCTGAAGTGACATCTGTCAACGATACCGCGGAAACCATCTGGCTGATAAAAGTACCGGAGCTCAGGTTGAGCAGACCGACCCCCACGATAAATCCTCCTCCGATACCTATAACAATAAACATCCCGGTTAAGAGAGGCACCGCAATAAGGCCCGCAAGCATTCGAGGCGCCATCAGGTACTTCATGGGATCAACTGCCATCGACTTTAAGGCGTCAATCTGTTCCGTAACACGCATGGTGCCAATTTCCGCGGCAATGGAGGCACCAACGCGCCCTGCAACCATCAGACCGGCCAGAACGGGGCCCAGCTCCCGCGTCATAGATAAAACCACTAC
>CAZPBV010000247.1:0-1937 GCA_964584675.1 uncultured Bdellovibrionales bacterium | reverse complement strand
TAATGCCTATCTCAGCTGTAATAGCTGAACCGGCCCGGCCAATTACCATGAGAGCAGTCAACACCGGACCCAGTTCTCGAATGAGGCTGAGCGCTACGGCAGAGCCGGTAAAAGCGGTAGCACCAAATTTTGACAACGTGTATTCGCCTTGAACGGCCAAAACCGCCCCCGTGAATACGCCTATTAAACTAATCACAATAGATGAGTTAACACCGATCTGAAAAAGCTGTGTCAGAAGAAGGTAAAGCCGAAGCGGCGGAGTAAAAATTGCCTTAACAACACGGTAAAGAAATATCCATGCTCGCCCCCATGAGCTGGTTATCTCGATTACCCCTTTCCCCAGAGTTTCTGTAGCAGCAATGAAGTTCATTGATTGGATGATGCAGTCGGTTAAGAATCTCTAGGCTGCCTTACGAATCCTAGCCCAATAACATAATATTCCTGAGAGGTTGAGCGAGACGCATCAAGCTCCGTTCGCAAGACCTTATTAAACAATGGACGCAGTGATTTGACAAATACTTCAGCTTCGTTGCTCTTAAAGACTTTAACAATGAAATTCCCCCCTGTTCGTAGAAGAGACGAAGTAACCGCAAATGCAAGTTCGTAAAGCGAGGACGCTGCCGCTCGGTCGACGTCAGCAATGCCAGTTAATTTGGGTGACATATCCGACATCACTAAGTCGGCGTTTTCCCCTAGTGCCTTCTCGATCTGTGAAAGACTTTCAGAATCGCGAAGGTCGCCAGTAATCAATGAGACGTTAGAAAGGTGCAGGTCTTCAATAGTGTTGAGATCGATTCCTACTACAACGCCGTTTGCTCCAACGCGAGCCGAGGCAACCTGAAGCCAACCACCAGGCCAAGCGCCAAGGTCTAGAACCTTTGACCCCGGCCGCATGAGTTTGTATTTGTCGTCTAATTCCATAAGCTTATAGGCGGCGCGGGACCTATAGCCTTCTTGTTTTGCCTTCTGATGTAAACGGTCTTTTCTGTGATACTTGGCTGCCATGACCCGACAGAATACCTGTAGTTGATGAAAATTAAAAATTCTACACTCGAAAAAAACTTGAAATTTGACTAAATGTAGGATATAGAAGTTTTATAGAAATGATTTTGAGGGAGCTTATCTATGACTTCAAATTTGACCCTTGGATTAGATTCTCTGGCTACGTTGGCTACCTTGTTCGTGCTGGGAAGGTGCCTTTATTTGAGTTTTCGATCATCATCTTTAGATGAGCGGGGTTTGTGTCAGAGATGGGGCTTTGGCTATGGCGGAAGCTTTGGAGATATTTTGGGTGTCGTGGGGCAGAAACGCTCGCTTTTAGGGCAAAACGTGCGCCGACGTATCGTGTAACCCTTGTGTAAGATTACAAAAAAGGGGACGTTTCCCTATTCTGATGTAATAAGGGGAACGTCCCCTTTTTTGTAATTTGTTATACTGGCCGTTTCAATGTCCTCCGACAATATCGCGACAGACTCTTCCCTCCCCCCCTATTTGGAAGGTCTTAATGCCCCTCAACGCGAGGCTGTTTGTCACTTTGAGGGCCCTATTCTGGTGTTGGCCGGGGCTGGAAGCGGTAAGACACGAGTGCTTACCAGGCGCATTGCTCATCTTGTTCTTCATCATAAGGTTCGTCCCGAGCATATCTTAGCTGTCACATTCACCAACAAAGCTACGGAGGAAATGCGCGGGCGCTTGCATGATTTGCTTGGTGCCGCGTTCGAGCGACTTTGGATTTCTACCTTTCACTCTGCCGCCTTGAGAATTCTCAGGCAGCATGCCCATCACTTATCGTACTCGAACGATTTTCTTGTTTACGACGAGCAAGACGCGCGTGGCGTGTTAAAAGAAGTGCTCAAGAGTCTTGATATAGATGAAAAGCGCTTTCCGCCCCAGGGTTTTGCCCGTGTCATTGATAGCGCTAAGAATGCTTTTGTCGC
>CAZPBV010000246.1:0-5329 GCA_964584675.1 uncultured Bdellovibrionales bacterium | reverse complement strand
CAATATGTGGGGTGAGAATTACGTTCGGCAATCCCCGCAATTCGGAGACGAACTCTTCTCTATTGCTCTTGGGCTCCTGGGGGAACACATCGATTCCTACGCCGGAAATCTTGCCGTTCTTGACTGATTTGACGAGAGCTCCGATATCGACAACATGCCCTCTGCTCAGATTGAGGAAAATAGCGCCATCTCTCATGGCTCGAAACTCCTTCTCGCCAAAGAGATGTTTGTTTTCCTTTCGCCCGTCAACATGCACAGTAACTGCGTCAGAGTTCTTCAGTAAATCTTTGAGACTGCGGCATTTTCTTGCATTGCCAAGCGCCAATTTTTCAACAACATCGTAGTATAGAACTTCCATTCCCATCAGCTCCGCCAGGACCGACAGCTGAGAGCCGATGTTTCCATATCCCACGATCCCAAGCTTCTTTCCGCGAACTTCGAAGCAACCACTGGCAGACTTTGTCCATTGGCCCTGGTGCAATCCGGCGCTCAGTTCAAACGCCCTTCGCATAAGCATAATGATTTCAGCCAATGCAAGCTCCACTACGCTACGGGTGTTGCTAAAAGGGGCATTGAAGACCACAATACCTCTCTCGGAGCACGCTTTGAGATCAATTTGATCGGTCCCAATACAAAAGGCGCCCACGGCAAGTAGAGAATCGGCTTCTTCGAGACAGCGCTCGGTGACCCGGGTTTTTGAGCGCACCCCTAGTAAGTGAACATTCCGAATTGCCCGCGACAGCTCCGCCTCATCTTGAGCGTCGGGCAACGACTCTACCCAGAGTCCGGCTTTCTCGAGACCTTTCTTAGCGTCAGGATGGATTGCTTCCAAAAGTAGTACATTCATAGAGACTCAATATACGCGACAACGTCGGAAAAAGCAGTAGCCACCAGGTCAGCTTCTTGAATCACAACGTCCCGGCTGACCGTTTCCACATAGGCCACAAAGGTGTGAGTCAATCCATCACGTTTCATCTCTAAGTCGGTGACTCCGTCGCCCACTGCAATAATGGGTTGGGGGAGCTGCAAGGTCCGTAGTTGCGCGGACTTTCCGCCTGGTTGACCAGGGAGACGTTGTAGGTCGAATCCGCATATAGCCCCGCTAGGAGAATATACGAATCGATTCCCCCATACATGGGAAGGGAGGACGTGTAATCGCGAGACCACTGGCAGTACATATTCTTCAAATCCGCTGGTAATGACATAGATTTGGCTTCTATGCCGCTTGAAAAAACCTATCTCAGAAATCATAGAAGGGGAAATTTTCTCGCATAGATAATCGATAAGTCTTGGAATGTGGTCACGGTGAGCCCGAAGCAACTTTAGCCGTTCGGCGAGGGAGTCGGAAATGGACATGTGGCCTTCCATTCCGCGTGCCGTGATGGCCGCGATCCGTTGTCGCAATTCTTCGCGATCCGACCCGGGGGGGCAGCACATATCAGGAAGGATATCGAGTGCCTCAACCTGAACAATGGTGCTATCGAAATCAAGGACCAAAGAAAACGAAAACTCCGTCATTGAGGGAGACTATCCAATCCAATCACTAAAGAGAATAGAGCCGAAGATAGTAACAATGAAGTAGAATCAGAGCCCCGGCGATATCAGGAAAGTAGGAATCTCACCTGTTTCAATAGTAGCGTCCTTAAGTACTTTTTCGGGCAAAACATATCTGCCCCCTGGGTGAGGCAATCCTCCTCCATTTCTTCGGGACCCGACGATACGAGTATGATTGGGCAGTCGCCCGAACCTAAATTGTTTTGCATTGAACGTATGGATGAGACTAAAGCCATGCCGTCCATAATTGGCATCATGATATCGGAGATGACCAAATCGATGTGCCGTTTCTCAAAGTAGCCAAGCGCATCTTTCACCCGTACTGAGGAAATGACTCGATAGCCGGCGGTGCGAAGAAGGGCCGAAATGAGTGCGCAGTGGTCGCAATCGTCATCGATAACCATGATAGTTCGGCGGCTTGGCTCCAACCGTTGGTCGAATGAAAGTGGAACGAATTCGGATTGGCCGGAGAAAATAATTTCAGAATGAAGATTCATAAGCGTTAGTCCTAATGTTTATGGTTACAGTCTAGACCTTTCCTTAGCCTGCCCTTCTCGCCAGCCGTCTGCCGCGAAGGTACTTGTGGCGAATCTGAGTTGTTATTTTGTGTTCTTACTACGCGTGCCTTCGGCGCGAGCCTACCCCGCAGTACTTCAGAACAGCGTAGCCCTTCAGAAATTCCTCTCTCTTTCTCCACATCTCGCCTCTCGCCACGAAGTTGGTAAGCAAATGCGGGATTGCCAGCGGTCGTCCGGCCGCCATTTGTAACGGACCTTCCGCCAAAACCCTTTACAAAGTGTGGCTATCTTTGAGGGGGTCAGAATGATTTTTCTTCTATTTCTTTGTTCATGAGATCCGACTGCCGGCTTGGCGTCCTCGTATGGAGGATTCCATCAGAGCGATATACTGCGACAAACTCATGAAATACCCCACTTGAATGAACCACTTGGGGCGTTGTGGCAGGAATGTGGGGGAAGCCGTTGGGCGGAGATGGACAGTGGGGAGTTGGTAGTGGCGAATTGTAAAACCTGCAATTTTATTGATTAATACATTCATATTGTCACGAAGGTGTGCTAAGATATTAGCGGATCAGGGTTGACGGAGTATCACGCGGCGTGGCAATTCTTGTGGCTAGAGAAAATTTGAAGTGGTGACCATTGGTCGCTATGCGCGAGCGAATATTAATACTCGAAGATGATCGAACAACGGCCCGGCTGGTCGTATCGATTTTGTCAAAATACGGATTTGTCGTGGAGCTTGTACTCTCTGGCGAGCACCTCGTCCAAGGAGTGGAGTCGTTTCGACCCAATGCGGTGGTGCTCGACAACACTCCCAACTATCCATGTTTGCAGTCCTGTCGCACGCTCAAGAACAGTCAGCGATTTAGTCGCTTGCCGATTGTTGTCTATAGCGGGATGACGGAAGAGGATGACGTCGTATCTTTGCTTGATATGGGTGCGGATGTAGTGCTTCACAAATCCTCGTCTCCGCGAGTACTGGTTGCAGCGATTAATTCGCTTTTTCGCCGGGTGAGAAGGTCATTTCAAACAAACCGTGAAACCCTTCGTCAGGGTGAGCTTTGCCTTGATCCCGTCAGTCAGCATGCGGCGATAGCGGAGCAATCCATTCACTTGACACCCTATGAATTTGAGGTTCTGTATCTATTAGCCACAACTCCTGGAGCAACCCTTTCAAGGTCTGAAATCATGACCTATTTGCGAGGGGAAGATTCCTTTGAATCAGAGCGGATGATTGATGTGTTGATTTTGAAGTTGAGGAAGAAGCATCAGCTTATTCGTGATTCCATTCTCACCATGCGTGGACGGGGGTATTGCTTTCGGACCTGATCTTTTGGTCGTCGAACGGACGGGGCAAGAAAACTACTCTTTGTGAGTCATGCTATTATTCTTACCTGTATGGAGAGGACGGATCTCAAAGTGATTGATTATCCAAAGCGGTAAGCCGAATAATACAAGATAGAGGGCTCCAAAAAAAATAATTGCCGGGTAGTCTTCTAGTCCTTGGATATTACCAAACACAAAACGCTCGGCAAGAAGCCCGTACATGAGAAAAATGAGCATGCACCAACGAGTGGAAACTTTCGTGGTCAATAGACCGAAAAGGAAACATAGAACTAGGTAGTAAACAACAATGGGCAGAAAAAACTGAAATGGGGCGGAGTTTCCATCAATCACCCCGGAAAGAAACAGCTCCCCAAATCCTACCGACCATGCAAACGAAAGTCCCCAGTACTTGAGTAGTCTCGACCTGGCAATGGAACGTCCGGAAATGGATACAGAAATGCTATTTTTACCGCTGCTCATAGGAGCAAAAAAATCGGAACGTACGAAACTTCAAAGTTATCTAAGCCGGACTTCTCACCAGCCGAAGTCCGGGCCAAGGACTCAATAACCCACGCAGGCCTACGCTTGTTATTTCTACACACAGTATACTACCCTATTTATTATGCCAAAAAAACGCACGTGGATTATCTTTGTTTCACTTCTTCTGCCGTCGTTCTTCACAGGTGGTACGGTGGGCCATGCCCAGATGCGAGGAGTACCCGGTGATCCCGTCAAAATAGGCATTATTTTTCCGCTTACTGGCGAGGCGGCAGGTATTGGGCAAGGAATGCAGAATGGCGCCCGTATGGCCTATGAATCTTTGTCGGCGCAAACACGACAACAGTTGCGTCTATATTTTGAGGATGACGGGATGCAGCCGAGGAACACTTTGAGCGCCTTTAATCGATTAGTTGCTGAGCATGATATTGATGTAGTGGTAAACGCGTCTTCAGGGACAGGGAACGCTTTGGCTCCGGTGGCTGAGAAGAAGGAAGTGCCACTTATGGCAATTGCCTCCGATCCGAAGGTAGTAGAGGGACGGCGCTACGTGGTCAATTTTTGGGTTTCGCCGGATGCAGAAATGCAGGTACTCCTTCCAGAGGTCACGCGTCGTGGATACCAGCGCATTGCTCGAATAACTACGATCAGCGATTTTAGTCTCATTATGAAAAAGTCGTTTGATCGTAAAAATCAAGGCGCCTCAGAGCCTGGGGTAAACCCTGTTACCGAGATCGTTTATGATGAAGAAGTATCTCCCGATGAGCGAGATTTTAAGACAATTATAGCTAAGATTAAACGGCTTGAGCGTCTTGATGCAGTCCTTCCAGCTCTTATGCCGGGGCAAATTGGGGAGTTTGCTCGACAATTACGCCAGGCGCAAGTGGAGGTGCCCATGTTTGGGTTTGAATTCATGGAAGATGCGAATGAGGTAAGGGTTTCACAGGGGGCTCTCGTGGGAGCGTGGTACGTGAATGCCTCGGATGCGGAAGGCGCATTTGCAAGTGAGTATAGGAGGAGGTTTCCGGGTTCCTCACTTTTTGGAGTCGCAAATGCTCACGACGCTATTTTGATTGTTGCAAAGGCAGTTGAGAACGGGATGCGCACCCGCGAACAGCTGAATATGTTTATTCACCATCTTCATGAATTCTCGGGCGCGCTTGGGACTTACTCAGCCACCCAAGATAATTGTTTTACTCTTCCCGCATCGATCAAAGTGGTGACTGCCGATGGCTTTGTTCCGGTTGACGGGGGCAAGCGCTGAATTGGACGAGGCAGTCCAGCAGGTCGGTGCGCGCAAATGGTTTGCTTAGGTATCCGTCCATGCCGAGGGCCAAGTATTTTTCGCGATCACCCTCCAAGGCGTGGGCAGTGAGGGCAATAATGGGCACATGGGTCTTCCGTGATAGCTCAAGTTCGCGGATAACTTTTAC
>CAZPBV010000245.1:0-5331 GCA_964584675.1 uncultured Bdellovibrionales bacterium | reverse complement strand
GAGATGAAATGTCCCCATACGTTCAGCTGCCTTGAGCCTGCTTCCGTCGTCATAGACTCGCAAACAGCTCTCGACACCTCCCGCAAGCTTCCCCCCATTGGTGCACCACCCGTCGTATTGCACTGTTATTTTTCCCACATTAAAGGCTCCCACCATCACGACAGCAACCATCCCGTAGATCGACTGAATGACTGTAATCAGGCGCTCATTTCGACAGTACACCGCATCCACATGTTCTACCGACCAGTCATTCACCGGCCACAAGGTTCCCGGCACATAGAGCGATGCCACTACCCTTCCGCTCACAGGAGAATGGACATGGTGATAATCTCGCGGCGAGAGGTAACAGTTAAAATACCAACCTCGCTCAAACTGCATAGCCAAGTACTCATCACCAAGAAGTTCCGCAATACAATAGGGGCGACCTTTTACTTCCTCAATTACATCTCCGGAAATGGGGCCCGTTGATCGTAGCGTGCCGTCGCAGGGAGCATGAATCGCGCAACTTTCCAACATCGGTGCCGGACGAACTTCCGGCTTCAAGTCGCGCACAAAATACTCGGCCATGGATTGAAACTCATTGCGCGCCTTGGCCACCTCCTTTTCATTTACATTATAGAAGCCAGCGTAGACACGAATCATCGGCTCCAAAAGCCATGCCGGCAACGGACAAGAGGCCAATTTTCCAACCATCGCGCTAACGGTATTTCGCGGCACGACATGAAGCAGAGACAATAACGACATAATGCTGTTAGTCGAAATGTTTTGACGGTACTAGCCTAATCATTGATCATCGCATGAAATCTACCGCACCATTGAGGCTAGCGCCTCAGGCGATCACGAACTTCCTCAAACCACTGAATCTCATAGGGACTGCCAATAATAAGCGGACATCGTTCGTGAATATCGCTTGGAGTAATATCCAAAATATCCTGGGAGCCATCAATCGCCCGCCCGCCCGCCTGCTCGGCAATGTAAGACAAAGGAATACACTCGTATAATAATCTCAACTTGCCGCGAGGGTGCCGCCTGTCAGAAGGATATATATAAACACCGCCCTGCCGCATGTTCCTATCAAAATCGGCCACCAAGGACCCGACATACCGCGCGGTATACGGCGACTGCCGCTCTTTGTTCTCGGCTTTGAGCTCCTCAACATAAGTCATCATTTCTTTATTCCACTGATGACAGTTTCCTTCGTTGACACTATAAATTTTCCCACGCGCCGGCATTTTGATTGATTCCTCGGTTAATATGAACTCGCCAATGCCGGGGTCCAAAGTAAAGCCGTGCACCCCATAGCCACAAGAATAAACAAACGAGGTCTTGGAACCGTAAATTGCATACCCAGCAGCAACCAATCGCCGCCCGCTTTGAAAAAAATCTTCAGGTCCAGCAAGTCGATTATGATCCTTGCGTCTCCAAATTCCAAAAATCGTCCCTACAGGAATATTAGATCCCAAATTGCTGGACCCATCGAGTGGATCAAAGGCGACTACGTATTTGGCATGGCCAAGATGCGTTTCTGTTGCCATGACTGTATCCCGCTCCTCGGACACCAAAAGGCCAAAATGACCCGACGAGCCAAGCGCCTGAACCAAAGTCTCGTCGGCTTCCTGGTCCAGAATTTGGGTCATTTCCCCCTGAACATTTTCCTTGCCGGTGTACCCATAGAGCCCCTTGAAACCTGCGGTCGAGATCAAATTGGTAATAATCTTGACTCCCAAAACAATGGAAGACAGAAGGTCCGAAAGCTCTCCGGATGAACCCGGATGATTTCTTTCTTGTAAGTAGATAAACCGGGAAAGGGTTTGTGTAGGAATCATGTAGCCTCCTGCAGCAGCCTCTCAAATAAATAGTGGTTGGTGATAATTAGGCCGAAGGACACTGACATGTCCGCTGCCCCCCAGAAAGGAACAAAACTACACTGGCCGCAATAACTGCCAATACCCATAAGATATTGACCCGCCAAACGAGGCATTTTCATCGGCGGCACTATATCAAAGGACTTGTGCCGGATGCAAAGGAAAATGGGCACGATGGATATCCGATGGATAAAACAATACTTTGATCAATATGGAAGAACCCTGCCTCGAACTACCCAGCGGCAAAGCGCCGCAGGGTCATTTTGCGAGGGCTCTCCGGCAGGTCAACAATAAACTTCGCGCCACGGGGTATATTGTCGTAAAGACGAATATCTCCCTGATGATCCGAAACTGCCGACATGACGATCGCAAGGCCCAGACCCGTACCGCCTTTCTTTGTTGTGTAATACGGATCAAAAATGCGCGCCTTATCCGTGGGGCGAATACCCGGACCGTTATCTCCCACCTCAAAGCTGGCAACCCGCGAACGTCTATCGTAACTGGTTTTCACCGTAATCCTCATTCCGTCGCTTGCATATCGCTCTCGTTGTGGGTCAGCCCGCAGCGCCCCGATTGCATTATCTATGAGATTGATAAGAATCCGCCGTATCTGCTCCCGATCGAGCAAGAGTTCCGGGAGGTCGTTGCTAGCGATAAACTGAAACACAATATCCGAATGACTTCGAGCAAATGGTGCGATAGCATCGGAAATGAGAACATTCAGGTCCGCCGCCTCAAACTCCGAGCGCGGCATACGGGCAAAGTGAGAAAACTCGTTTGCCAGCCGCTTAATGGAGTCGACGTTCTCAACAATAGTTTGCGTGCATTCACTAAATTTAACTGCTGATATATCGCGCTCACCTACTAATTTTGCCAACCTCTCCGCTGAAAGTTGGATTGGGGTAAGCGGATTCTTAATCTCATGGGCTATGCGTTGAGCCACTTCACGCCATGCCGCTTGGTGCTGGGCTTTTGATAACTCCGTAATATCATCAAAGAGGAGCACACAACCAAGCAGATGACCATCATCAGCTATAATCCTGCCGGCAGTGAGAAGAACTTTGAGCTCTCTTCCTTCGCCTGCAATTGATACTTGCTTCTCGGAAACCACAAGCGCTCCCCCGTCGTCTTCTGCGCCCGGGAAGAGCGCGGTAATCAATGGCGACACCTGCTCCATGACCGGGGGCGATAAAACTGTCGCCAGGTCTTGCCCAAGCACCGTTTCTATTCCGTGAAGCCCCAAAATGCGAGAGGCAGACTCGTTCAAGAGTGTTACATGGCGGCTTGGATCGAGAGCAACAACTCCCACAGCCAAGTTCGAAAGAATAGTCTCGATATATACGCGGCGCTGCTCGCTGTCTCGACGCGAGCTTTTTAGGTCAGAGAGCATTTGGTTAAATGACTTAAAAAGCACCCCCATCTCATCGTCGCTACCTTCGCGCAATTGAAAATCGTAACTTCCTTTTGCAACCGAACGAGTAGCCTCCAATAATCGTTGAATCGGGACCAACATCTCACGAGCGATATAAAAGGCAATCCATATGGCCGAGAACAACAACAATCCAGTGATCATCGAGAGGGTGAGCACATAGCCGGATTTCAGCGGCACCTTGAGAAGCTTTAGCTGCTCGTATTGCCGGAACGACTCATTAACCGTTGCCATGGCCTGGGTGAGGTCCGAATCAAGACGATACGACGTAAGCAACACAACTCTTCGGTCGTCAACCGGAAGCGGGGTGTAGGCGCGAATAAATTGACTCCCTCCCTTTTCCTCGAAAAGTATCACCTCTTCCCCTGATACCGCACGCTCTATCATTTCGCTTTGAGGAGGCGGTTCGCTCAAATTTTCAATTGCGGCCGCCGCATTCTCGGCCTCGGATACCACTTGCCCATTTCGATCAATAATACGAATACTAAAGAGCTCCTCACGCTGACGCTCGCTCTCCAAGAGAGCATGGAGACGTGTGGGAGAACGCAACAACCCGTTCCCGCTCGACCCCATGCTCTCAACCAGCTCATGCGAAAATTTCCGACTTCGCTCCCTTAGATAGGCATAGTGATGACGAGCAACCTCTACCGCCCCGTTTATTGAATTCTCAACCTGACTACTAAACCACCCGTCGAGAGCTCGATTAAGCAACCCGCTCGCAAGAATAAAAAGAATAATAGTTGGAATCAGCGTTAACCCAACAAAAGCGGCAACTAATCGCATCCGCAATTTCGACCCAAGAATGCGGCGACGGCGATCAAAAACGAGTTTAACGACGTTGCGCCCGATCAAAAAGGCAAGAATACAGAGCACAACAATATTGAGATTGACCAGCACCAGCACGAGAACGCTGCTGCCGGACGCTATGGAATCATCGCCGGCGCGATGCTGCCAATACACCAATCCCGCAAACAATGTGGCCCCAATAACGAGAAACGTCACACGAAGCGCCATGCCGGCGCGATTCCACCAGACCGAAAACCTCTTGCGCCGACTGACCATGCTGCCCTACTGATCGAGTCTAAAATCAATCCATCCCGAGTCCGAGCCGCTCGTGCGTAGCAGCCCAAGGGAAACAAAGTATGAAATTCTTTCAAGCGTCTCGCTGTAATCGCCGCGGCAGGCGGAAATGACGCGAGTCGATACGTACGCACGTTTTCGTTTCTGGTCACTCAAGGCAATTCCCGGGGCGAGCTCGCCGCCAAAGGAGTCTAGGGAAATTGACGTAACCGTGCGAATGAGATCGAGCGCTCTCTCAATTGAGGTATAGCTAAGCTCTTGCGCTTGCTTTTTATCACCAATGAGATCCAGGCTTACTCGATAGGTTTCGCTAATCGGATCAAACTGCATAGATCGCAGATATACTTGTGTGTGCTCGCATTTATCAAACCACATGCTTCGTGCGCGACATAACATCAATTCGAATCGAAAATACAGTTCAAGGCCGCTCCTGACACAACTAGAAACAGAAGCATCCTGGCCCGCCACTGAGACCCGCACCTGCTCATAATGCCCGGCGTGAGCCCAATTCACTGAAACTTCGAGCGGTTGCGCTAAGGCTATGGTTGGGCAACGAAACCAAAACTCCACAAACATAACCGCCAGCGAGAACACGATTGCTCGCTTCAAACTGTTCCGAGATGTTTTCAAGCTTCATCCTCAGAAATGGCGCCCTCGGGTGAACTGGCGCCCAATCCCAGTGAGGCCTGCCTGGCAAAGCGAAGCGAACTTCTCCCTAAATGATTAAAGGCAATTTCGGTAAGCTCACGCCCCCGGCGCGTGCGGGAAACAAACCCCTCCTGCACCAAATAGGGCTCGTATACATCTTCGAGGGTATTGCGATCTTCTCCGACAGCCGCCGCTATAGACTCAATGCCAACGGGCCCGCCGTGAAACCTATCTGCTATGACCTCAAGGATGAGCCGATCCAGACGAGCCAGGCGACGGCCCTCTGTATCGAGCGGACGCACTGCCTGT
>CAZPBV010000244.1:0-5336 GCA_964584675.1 uncultured Bdellovibrionales bacterium | reverse complement strand
CGTTTCCTAATTTTGGGTTTAGTTTCTTTGTTAGCTCCCGTACTTCGCAGTTAAATCTTATGGCTTCGCAGTTTATTCTTGTGGCTTCGCTGGTGTCCTCCACTGTACTGTAGACAAAATGTTCCGTGACAGTCGCCGTGCCGTTTATTGCCGCTTAGGGGTGGAGGCATGCCCTATCCTTGCGTCCATTGAAAAGGAGGCGAGTGCGGTGCCGTGGTCAGAAAGCCTATTCGTTTCAGAATTTTCCAATCAGTGTGCGCTTATTCTTGGCGCTCGAATAGGGGGCGATATTATCGGATTTGTCATTGTGCACATCGTTGGGAACCAGGGGCACATAGTCAACTTTGGAATTCGCACGGCCTACCGAGGCTGTGGCCATGGACGTGGGCTCTTGCGGCACTGCTTGGAGGAGCTGGAGGTGCGGCAGGCAGAGTGGGTCACTCTTGAGGTTAGGCGAAGTAATGAGGTTGCCCGCCATCTGTACGAATCGGAGGGGTTTTGTGAAGCGTCTGTTCGAGAGCGGTATTATGTCGACAATGGCGAAGACGCTCTCCTCTTACGCCTTAATATCGAGCACTGGAGTTCCTCGGTAAAGCATGCAAGGCATTCAGCAACTTTTGCTGATGGAACTTGAATTACTTGATTCCTGTCCTGAAATAATAGGCATATTCAGGACAAGAACTACTGAGCGCCCTTGGTCCAAATGGATTAGATAGTGGGCGGGGCCTGCATTTTTGAACCAACTCGCGGGTAAGTAGGCGCCAGATAAAAATCGTGCGCGCTTGTTTGACCATGACAGGCAGCTAGGCTATAATCCCCACTATTCCTTTGGCGTCAGGAGAGCCTGAATTGACGCAATTTCAATAGGTTATTGCGGTTTGGTTTTCGTCTCATAGTTGGCCAAATAAACCTTTTAGGGAGGGACTATACCTTGAGCGTGAAAAAAGAAGCTTTCAAAGTTGGTGATAAGGTAGTCTACCCCGGGCATGGGGTGGGAATGATTCAGGCGCTCGTGGGCCGATCAATCTTAGGAACTGAGCAAAAAGTTTTCGAAATTACCATTGTAGCAACGGGAATGAAAATCATGGTCCCGGTAGCTCAGGCTGAATCAGTCGGTCTGCGAAAGGTTGTCGACAAGAAGGCCGTAGATAAAGTCTATCGCATCCTGAAAGATAGAAATTTTAAAATAGATACTCAAACATGGAACCGCCGCTTTCGCGAGTATACCCAAAAGATTGAGACTGGTTCTGTTTTTGAAATTGCCGAAGTGTTGCGCGATCTTTCTGTTTTGAGCGCTGACAAGGAGCTCTCATTTGGCGAGAAGAAGATGCTTGATAAGGCTAAGAATCTGCTGGTGTCAGAGATAGCTATCGCCAAAGCGCGCTCGCACGAAAAAGTGCTTGGCGAGTTAAAGCAAATTTTTTCTTAGCGCTGAGGCGCAATTCGTGTTCATGTGGACGTTGTAGCTCTCGTTCCAGCAGCTGGTAGTGGCGAACGATTGGGCCTCAAAGTGCCAAAGGCACTGGCGCCTTTTGGCTCGGCCACTATAGTCAAACAGACAGTCCAAACATTGCAGGCGGTGCGGGCGATTTCTCACTTGTATGTTTTGGCCCCGCCGACTTCTCTGCGTCAGGTAGCGGAGGAGGTTGTCTCCACGCATGTTACGGTGCTTGCGGGGGGAGCTTCCCGTCAGGAGTCGGTTGCGCTTGGATTGACCGACATAAAAAGGAAGCGCGGTGACAACACGGCAAATTTACTGGTTCTCATTCATGATGCCGCTCGCTGCCTGGTCAGTGCTCCGCTGGTCGAGCGCTGTATAACGGCGGCCGCCGAATTTGGAGCCGTCACTGCCGCAGTCCCCGCAGTCGATAGTCTTAAGCGGATCGGTGTCGATGGGAAAGTAACTGAATCACTCGATCGTACGGCGATTGTCTTGGTTCAAACCCCGCAGGTATTTTTATTTGATCTGCTATGGCAAGCGCATGGGCTTGATGGGACGACAGGATATTCTGGTGAGGCGACTGATGATGCGTCGTTGGTGGAGTGCTTTCATCCCGTGAGAGTCGTATGGGGAGATCCTTCTAATATGAAAGTCACCACAACACAGGATCTTCTGTTGGCTCAGCTCATTGCCTCAAAGCATCAGTCGGCCGTGGCTTCAAACTCAAGTCCGTCATAGGCAAGTTCAATACCGTTCGGCAGTTGAGCATTGACGGTGTCGTAGTCAACGCTATGGGTCATGTGGGTTAGGTAAGTTTTTCGAGCACCGATGCGTTGAGCGGCCTCGATGGCCTCAGGGATGGTCATATGAGAGCGGTGCGCCTCGTAGCGCAAGCCGTCCAGAACTAAAACGTCGAGTTCCCGCAATGCGCTGTAAGATTCTTCCGGAATGGTCTTGCAGTCGGTCGCGTACGCGAAAGACCCGATGCGAAATCCAAGCACTTCCAGACGTCCATGCCACAGCTGGAAGGGAAGAATGCGAGCCCCGTCGAGAGTGAAGGGAGAAAACGCCGTAATTTCATAACTATCAAGCTGCGCCAAAAGGCCGCCTTCATAGCGAGGGTCGGGCTCAAAAATATACGAAAAGATACGCCGAATTTCCGAAAGGGTTGCGGCGGTTCCATACAGCGGAATGCGCCGCCGGGTTAGGAGGTTAAATACGCGAAGATCATCAATTCCGAGGATATGGTCTGCATGGGAATGGGTACACAGTACAGCATCGATCCGGTCGATACCGTGCTGAAGAGCTTGGGCTCGTAAGTCGGTACTAGCGTCAATGAGAGTAATCGTGCCCCCGGGAAGTCTAACAATAGCAGAGGTGCGTAAGCGGCTATTGCGTGGATTGGGAGAACGACAAACGGGGCATCCACATCCTGGCACCGGCACGCCAGTTGATGTGCCGCAACCTAGGATTTTCACTCGTAAAGTTCCCTTGGTATTCACCGGCTTCTCCATTACCTCGCAAAAACGAGAACCAGCGCTCAAGCTGATCCATTCACCTATAGAAAACCGACTCGCGTTGATTTCAATGGTGAACTGTACTAGCTTTTTGCCGGAAGCTCTAGCGTGATATCAGGGTCGGCTTAACAGTATGTCGAACGAATCGGACTCAAAGTCGTCATTTGTCGTCAAGGATAGGCGCCGTTTTGACATGGAAGGTAACGAAAAATCAGACCAGTCGGCTGCCGAACGCCCGGAGGCGGGGAGTTCTGAGACTGCTAAACGTGAAACGGTAAAACATCCTGCGCATGAAAAGGCGACTGAAGGGGCTCGACAACACACTACCGCCGGTCCGAGAGCGCAGCAGGCGACCGTACCGCCGGGGACGGGCGATTTTGTAACCAAGCCTGCACCCGACGATCACGACGCTTTTGACTTTAGCTCGTTTATCATATCGCTTGCGACACAAGCGCTCATGCAGCTGGGGGCAATGCAGCCCCCCTCCGGAGTGAGTGTTCCAATCGACAAGGAAGCCGCTAAACAGACGATTGATATTTTGACCATGCTGCATCACAAGACCCGCGGCAACTTGGAGCGCGATGAGGACAGGCTTCTTCAAGAAATTCTTCATAATGTCCGGCTCAGTTACGTGCGTGCGATGCAATGAGAAAGTTCACGATTGCCCTTTGGAAGCGAAAATTAATTCTTTGCCTCATAGTGATGGCCTCGGTGGTGCAGTCCGTCGATGGGCGCTGTCAACAAGGGGACGCAACAACACCCAGCGGGTCTTATCCTCATTTCACTGAGCTCGTAAAGGAAGCCAGCCCCGCAGTCGTCAATATTTCGGTCGAATCAAAGGAGGATGAAGGCGAAGGGTCTGCTCAAAGCCCCTTCATCCCGAAGGAAAACGGCACGCCGTACCGCTCGCTAGGGTCTGGGCTCATTATTGATGTTGAAGGACATGTGGTGACCAACAATCACGTCATTGAGAAGGCGAATTCAATCATCGTGCGCCTGCTTGATGACAAGACCGACTATGTAGCGACCGTTGTTGGCAAAGATGCCAAAACCGATGTGGCCCTGCTGAAGATTGATATAAAGGGAAAATTGCACCCCGCTCGCTTTGGTAATTCTGACAATCTTGAAGCGGGCGAGTGGGTGGTAGCGATAGGTAACCAGTTTCAGCTTGGACACACGGTATCAGCCGGCATAGTATCCGCCGTTGCGCGCAAAGTTCGCTCGGGCAGTCCGTACGATCAGTTCATTCAGACTGATGCTTCCATTAATCCGGGCAGTTCTGGGGGGCCGCTCCTCAATACTCGTGGCGAGGTGATTGGTATAAATACTGCCATTTTTAGTCCAGGCAGGACAGGGGGGGCGGGTTTTAATATTGGGATTGGATTTGCCATTCCTATTAATCTTGTTCGGGATGTGGTGGGCCAGTTGCAGAGCAAGGGGCGGGTGACCAGAGGTATGTTGGGGGTAATTATCCAAACCATTGACTCCGATATTGCCGCCATTATGAATCTTGATAGTGCCGATGGAGCGCTGGTAGCCGATGTGGTGCCGGATAGTCCGGCCGAGCGAGCGGGCTTTAAGCGTAAAGACGTTATTCTGACCTATGACGGAAAGCATATTCGCGATTATGACGATCTGCCTTTGATGGTTGCTGGAACACCGGTGGGCAGTGATGTTTCCATGGAAATTATTCGAAATGGAAAAAAGCGAGCTTTGCATGCCACTATTTCCCAGATGAAAGACGGTTCAGAAAAGGCCGAGGGGGCAGGGGAGCAAGCAACTCCTGAACTGCCGGACCAAATTGGGCTGGTGGTGAAGGAGATTTCTGATGATTTGCGCCTCGCCTTTAAAGGACAGGATTTGACAGGGGTTGTTGTCCTTTCAGTCGAGCCCGCCTCGGCTGCCGCGCGCGCCGGAATTGAACGCGGCGATATCATTCAGGAGTTTGGAAACGAAACCATTACCGACCGAAACAGTTATAAGCAAGCGATACAAAAGGTTGCCGCGGGGAAGCCTATTTTGGTGCTTGTCAGACGAGCCGTGGGGACTCGCTTTACTGTGCTTAAGCCGAAAGATACCGGCCGTCAATGAAAATGTCCGGTGCGGGGACCATTTTGACGCCATCGAAAACAGTTGTCAGATTTCTGACAGCGTAAGTTATTCTGATCATCTATCTAACCCCCTGAAAACTTGAATTATAGTTCTCTTGGCGAAGTGGCAAGCTTTTCGCATTGAGCTTCGTGTGGAGATCTCACCGGTAGTGGTCGGCACTGTTCACGTACGCATCTGCGAACTTGTGAGAAGTTCGGGCGTGCGGCCAAGAATGGCCGCGCAAACAGCGAGCGTTGCGAGCTGTTTGGAGCGACGCGAGGCCGACA